>NZ_JBEXTV010000015.1:0-143611 GCF_040628835.1 Streptomyces sp. NPDC006134
CGCATCGCGTCGTGCACCAGCGCCTTCACCACCAGGATCGCAGCCGCGGACGTCGGCCCCTGCTCGCCCCCCGCCCTCCGTCTGCCGGTCCGGTGCGGGGACGGTGCCTCAGGCCGGGTACGCGTGGGTCTGCGTCGCCTTCACCGCCGCCCACACCGGGACGCCCGGGTGGAGGCCGAGTTCGGCGGCGGCGACCGTGGTCAGGTCGGCGGCGAGGGCGAGTTCGCCGGTGAGGTCGGCGCGGATCCGGTCGCCGTGGGTCTCCAGGCCGGCGACCTCGCAGCGCCAGAGGTTGCGGGCGCTGGCGCCGGTGGGGCGCTCCCGGTGGAGGGTGACCGCGCCGGGCGGGAAGGCGACGAATACCGGGCCGGTGAGGTCTTCCGTGGTGGTCAGGGCGGGGCCCGCGTCGAGCCGGACGGTGTGCCCGTCGGCCAGGCCCCGGTACAGGTTCAGGCCGACCAGCTGGGCGATGTAGTCCGTGCGGGGGTGGCGGGCGATGTCGGAGGGGGCGCCCTCCTGGACGACCCGGCCGTGCTCGACGACGACCAGCCGGTCGGCCAGCACCATGGCGTCCAGCGGGTCGTGCGTGACCAGGACGGCCACGGCCTCGAACTCGGCCAGGTGGTGGCGCAGCCGGGCGCGCACCTCCAGGCGGGTGCGGGCGTCCAGCGCGGCGAGCGGCTCGTCCAGGAGCAGCAGCCGGGGACGGGTGGCCAGGGCGCGGGCCAGGGCCACGCGCTGGGCCTGGCCGCCGGAGAGGCGGCGCGGCTTGGCGTCGGCGTGCCCGGACAGGCCCATGCGGTCCAGCCACTCGGCGGCCTGCGCCCGGGCCTCCGCCTTGCCCGCGCCCCGGCAGCGCGGCCCGAAGGCGACGTTGTCCAGGGCGGTGAGGTGAGGGAAGAGCAGGTAGTCCTGGAAGACCACGCCGACGGGGCGCGACTCGGGCGGCGTGCGGTCCAGCAGGGCGCCGTCGAGGCGCAGATGGCCGTCCGCGAGCGGGACCAGACCGGCGAGCGCCCGCAGGGCGGTGGTCTTGCCGGCGCCGTTGGGGCCGAGCAGGGCGACGACGTCGCCGGGGGCGGCGGTCAGGGCGACGTCGAGGCGGAAGGTGCCGCGGTCGACGACGAGACGGGCGTCGAGGCCCTCGTCGGGTGCGGTGGGGGCGGGGCGGGAAGCGGTCATGGAAGGGCGGCCACCGTCGTCATCGTCATGGTCGTGCGCCATCGTCGTCGTGGGTTTTCAGGATGCCGTCATCCAGCGGTCCCGCAGCCCGGCCAGGACGGCGATGGAGACGGCCAGCAGGACCAGGCTGAGGGCGATCGCCGCCGCCGGGTCGTTCTGGAGGGCCAGGTAGACCGCGAGCGGCATCGTCTGGGTACGGCCGGGGAAGTTGCCGGCGAAGGTGATCGTCGCCCCGAACTCGCCCAGCGCCCGGGCCCAGGCGAGGACCGCCCCCGCCGCGATACCCGGGGCGATCAGCGGCAGGGTGACCCGGCGGAACGCGGTGAAACGGGACGCGCCCAGCGTCGCGGCGGCCTCCTCATAGCGCGGGTCGGCGGCGCGCAGGGTGCCCTCGACGCTGATGACGAGGAACGGCATCGCCACGAACGTCTCCGCGAGCACGACACCCGTGGTGGTGAACGGCAGCGTGATCCCGAACCAGGAGTCCAGCCACTGCCCGACGACACCGTTGCGGCCGAAGGCGAGCAGCAGGGCGACGCCGCCCACCACCGGAGGCAGGACGAGCGGCAGGGTCACCAGGGCACGGACCACGCCCCGGCCGGGGAAGTCGGTGCGGGCGAGGAGCCAGGCCAGCGGCACGCCGAGGAGCAGGCTCAGCGCGGTCGCCGCGGTGGCGCAGACCAGGGAGAGCCGCAGCGCCTGCCACACCTCGGCGCTGGTCAGCTGCTCCGGGAGGCTGCGCCAGGGAGCCCGTATGAGCAGGGAGACCAGGGGCAGCAGCAGGAACGCCAGGCCCACTGCCGCGGGGACGAGCAGGGGCAGGGGCGC
Source organism: Streptomyces sp. NPDC006134 (assembly GCF_040628835.1). Taxonomy (NCBI): domain Bacteria; kingdom Bacillati; phylum Actinomycetota; class Actinomycetes; order Kitasatosporales; family Streptomycetaceae; genus Streptomyces; species Streptomyces sp. NPDC006134. The sequence continues at coordinate 2,011 of NZ_JBEXTV010000015.1, forward strand.
CCGCCGGGCGGCGGGCCGGAGGGCGCCCCCGCGGCGCGGCGGGCCGCCGGCCGGCGGCTTGTCGGCCCCGGTCACGGGGTGAGGAACCCGGCCGAGGTCAGCACCTTCTGCCCCTCGGCGGACTTCACCAGGTCGATGAAGGCCTGGGCCGTGCCGGGGTTGCGCGCTTCGTCGAGCAGGGCGATCGGGTAGTCGTTGACGGCCTCGGCCGCTTCGGGGAAGTCCACGCCCTCCACCTTGTCGCCGGCCGCCCGCACGTCCGTCCGGTAGACGACGGCGGCGTCGGCCTCCTTCAGGACGACCTTGGTCAGGGCGCTCTTGACGTCCTCCTCGTACGACACCGGGGTGAGCCGGAGGCCGCCGGTCTTCAGGGCGGTCTGCGCGGCGGCGCCGCAGGGCACCGCCTTGTCGCACAGCACCACCTTCAGGCCGGGTTTGGTGAGGTCCTTCAGGGAGCGGATTCCGTCGGGGTTGCCGGGAAGGGTGGCGATCTCCAGCCGGTTGCGGACGAAGGTGCCGGGCGTCCCGGCCGCGGCGCCCTGGTCCGTGACGGTCTTCATCGTCCTGGTGCTGGCCGCGGCGAACACGTCCGCCGGGGCGCCGCCGGTGATGCTCGCGGCGAGGGTGTCGCTGCCGCCGAAGCTGAAGGTGACCTCGGTGCCCGGGTGCTCCTTCTCGAACCGCTTCCCGAGCGTCGTGAAGCTCTCCTTCAGGGAGGCCGCGGCGAAGACGGTGATCGTGCCGGACGGCTTCGACGACGACGCCGTATCGGTGGAGCCGGAGCCGGAGGAGCAGGCACTCAGGGCCAGCAGCGCGGCGACCGCGGCACCGGTCGGCTGCAGGCTCCGGCGGATACGGCGCGCGGATCGGGTCGTCACGGGGCCACTCTCCCTCAGTCTTCCGGGGCGGGCACGACGGGCCGCCGGGCGTGGCGCGGCGTCCACCGGTGCTCCACCGATGCGCCGATCATAATTCTGCATTTGCGAGGTGTACGTCTGCTGTCGCATCGCATGAGCGAGACATCGCCGGGGGTGTGGTTGGTATGTGCGTTCGTACGGGGTGCGGTGGGCCGGTGGGTGGCCGGCCGGGAGGTCCGGCGGGGTGGCGCGGGGCCGGCGGGTCAGGCGCGGTCGATGTGGACGTTCGTCGACTTCACGCGGGCGGTGGCCTCCATGCCCACCTCCAGGCCGAGTTCCTCGACGGCCTCCCGGGTCAGGAGGGAGACGAGCCGGTGGGGACCGGCCTGGATCTCGACCTGGGCCGCGACGTCGCCGAGTTTGATCGCGGTGACGATCCCGGGGAAGGCGTTGCGGACCGAGGTGTGCGGGACGTCCTGCCCGCCGTCGCCGGAGCGCGCGAGTTCCACCGAGAAGGCGGCCAGGTCACGGCCGTCGACGAGCCGCCGCCCGCTCTCGTCGCGGTGGGTGGTGATCCGGCCGGCGTCGGCCCAGCGCCGGGCGGTGTCCGGGCTGACGCCGAGCAGCCGTGCCGCCTGGCCGATCGTGTAGGACTGCATGCCGGTCACGATAGGTGCCGTCCGGGGGCCGGTGGGCACGGGGCCGGGCCGGGGCTTCGGCGCGGCCGGTGTGGCCCGGCGCGGCGCCGGGGCGGGCGCCCGGCGGACGGCGGACGGCGATCCGGTCGTCCCCGGCCAGGAGGCGGGCAGGGCGCGGCAGCGCGGGCAGCGGGGCCGCCGGGGCACGGCAGCGGGGACAGCGGGGCCGCCGGGGCACGGCAGCGGGGCCGTCGGAGCGCAGAACACCGTAAGAGACCCGTCAAAGGCGGGCGCGGAGCCGTAAGGGACCCGTCAACAGCGGTCGGATCCGGCCACGGAGGGGGTTTTCTCGATGCGTTCCCGTTCCTTCGGACCTCACTCCAGGAGTTCACGATGGCCGACCTGGCCTTCGTCGCCACCACGATCGCGGCCTTCGCGCTGGTGGCCCTCGTCGCCAAGGGGGTGACGAAGCTGTGACCGCCGAGAACGTCGTCGGCCTGGTCGTGGCCGTCGCCCTGCTGGGCTATCTCGTCCTCGCCCTGCTCTTCCCGGAGAGGTTCTGACGACAGCCATGGGTCCCGTCACCGCCGGTGTGCTCCAGATGCTCGCGCTCGCGGGCGCACTGGCGATCGTCCACATCCCCCTCGGCACCTACATGGCCCGGGTCTACTCCTCCGGCCGGCACCTGCGCGCCGAACGGTGGATCTACCGCGCCATCGGCGCCGACCCGGACGCGCAGCTGCGCTGGCCCGCCTACCTGCGGGGCGTGCTCGCCTTCTCCGTCGCCGGTGTCCTCTTCCTCTACCTGCTCCAGCGGCTCCAGGGCGTCCTGCCGGGCTCGCTCGGGTTCGCCCCGGTGGAGCCGGCGCAGGCATTCAACACGGCCGTGTCCTTCGTGACCAACACCAACTGGCAGTCCTACAGCGGCGAGCAGACCATGGGGCACGTCGTGCAGACCGCCGGTCTGGCCGTGCAGAACTTCGTCTCCGCGGCCGTCGGCATGGCCGTCGCCGTCGCCCTGGTCCGCGGCTTCGTCCGGTCCCGGACCGGCGAGCTCGGCAACTTCTGGGCGGACCTGGTGCGCGGTGTCGTCCGCATCCTGGTGCCGCTGGCCGCCGTCGCCGCGGTCGTCCTCGTCGCCTGCGGCGTCCTGCAGAACTTCTCCGGCATCCACGAGGTCGGCCGGTTCACCGGCGGCACGCAGCAGTGGAACGGCGGCGCGGTCGCCTCGCAGGAGGCCATCAAGGAGCTCGGCACCAACGGCGGCGGCTACTTCAACGCCAACAGCGCCCACCCGTTCGAGAACCCCACGCCGTTCAGCAACCTCTTCGAGATCTTCCTGATCCTGGTGATCCCGTTCTCCCTGACCCGGACCTTCGGCGTGCTGGCCGGCTCGGTGCGGCAGGGCTACGCCATCCTCGCGGCCATGGCCGCGATCTGGGCCGGGTTCACCGCCCTGATGATGTGGACCGAGTTCGCCCACCACGGGGGCGCGCCGGCGCTCGCGGGCGGCTCCCTGGAAGGCAAGGAGGTCCGCTTCGGCGTCGGCGCCTCGTCGATCTTCGCGGTGGCCACCACGCTCACCTCGACCGGCGCCGTCGACTCCTTCCACTCCTCGTACACCGGCTTCGGCGGCGGCATCACCCTGCTCGGGATGATGCTGGGCGAGATCGCGCCCGGCGGGGTCGGGTCCGGGTTGTACGGCATGCTGATCATGGCGGTCGTCGCGGTGTTCCTCGCCGGCCTGATGGTCGGCCGCACACCGGAGTACCTGGGCAAGAAGATCGGCCCCCGCGAGATCAAGCTGGCGGCCGCCTCCATCCTGGTCACCCCGGCGCTGGTGCTGGTCTGCACCGCCCTGTCCCTGGCCCTGCCGACGCCGCCGCACTCGATGCTCAACCCCGGCGCGCACGGCTTCACCGAGGTGCTGTACGCCTTCACCTCCGCCGCGAACAACAACGGCTCGGCTTTCGCGGGCCTGAACGCCGACACCGACTGGTTCAACACCGTGACCGGGCTCGCGATGCTGTTCGGCCGCTTCCTGCCGATGGTGTTCGTCCTCGCCCTGGCCGGCGCGCTGGCCGCGCAGCAGCCGGCACCGGTCACCGCGGGCACCCTGCGCACCGAGAAACCGCTGTTCAGCGGGTTGCTGGTGGGCGCCATCCTGATCATCACCGGGCTGACGTTCTTCCCGGCCCTGGCGCTGGGCCCGCTCGCCGAAGGGCTGGCGGCATGACGGCCCCCGCGGCGAGAGCGGAGCCCCCCGCCCCCGAGCAACCGATCCCGACCACGAAGCAAGAGGACCCGATGGCCACGGTCACCCCGACCCGGGCGCCGCACCAGGAGACGCCGACCGGCCCCGAGGCCGGCGTCCGCGTCGGTGCGGGGCTCTTCCAGCCCAGGCAGCTGCTCGAGGCGCTGCCGGACGCCTTCCGCAAGCTCGACCCCCGGGTGATGATCAAGTCGCCCGTCATGTTCACGGTGTTCGTCGGGTCGGTCCTGACCACGGTGTTCTCCTGCACGGACCCGGGCGACTGGTTCGGCTGGACGATCAGCGCCTGGCTCTGGCTGACCGTGCTCTTCGCCAACCTGGCGGAGGCGGTCGCCGAGGGCCGCGGCAAGGCGCAGGCCGGCACCCTGCGCCGGGCCAGGACGGACACGGTGGCGCGCAAGGCCGACGGGACCGTCGTCCCGGGCACCGAGCTGAGCGTCGGCGACCTGGTCGTCTGTGAGGCCGGGGACGTCATCCCGGGCGACGGCGACGTCGTCGAGGGCGTGGCGAGCGTCGACGAGTCGGCGATCACCGGTGAGTCGGCGCCCGTCATCCGCGAGTCCGGTGGCGACCGCAGCGCCGTCACCGGCGGGACGAGGGTCCTCTCCGACCGCATCGTCGTCCGCATCACGACGAAGCCGGGGGAGACCTTCATCGACCGGATGATCCACCTCGTGGAGGGTGCCGCCCGGCAGAAGACGCCCAACGAGACCGCGCTGAACATCCTGCTGGCCTCGCTGACGATCGTCTTCCTGCTCGCCTGCGCCACCCTGCCGTTCTTCGCCGGCCACGCGGGCGTCCGCCTGTCGCTGGTGGTGCTGGTGGCGCTGCTGGTCTGCCTCATCCCCACCACCATCGGCGCCCTGCTGTCGGCCATCGGCATCGCGGGCATGGACCGCCTGGTGCAGCGCAACGTGCTGGCGAAGTCGGGGCGGGCGGTGGAGGCCGCCGGTGACGTGTCGACGCTGCTGCTGGACAAGACCGGCACCATCACGCTCGGCGACCGGCAGGCGGCGGAGTTCGTGCCGGTGCGCGGGGTGACCGCCGCCGAGGTCGCGGACGCCGCCCGGCTGTCCTCGCTGGCCGACGAGACGCCCGAGGGCCGCTCGGTCGTCGTCCTCGCCAAGGAGGAGTACGGCCTGCGCGAGCGCCGGCAGGGCGAACCGGCGGGTGCCGAGTGGATCGCCTTCACCGCGCAGACCCGTATGTCGGGCGTGGACGTCGACGGCCGCAGGATCCGCAAGGGGGCGGCCGGTTCGGTCGTCGCCTGGGTACGGCAGTGCGGCGGCGAGGTCGCGGACGACGCGGAGGAACTGGCCGCCCGGATCTCCGCGGCGGGCGGCACGCCGCTGCTGGTCGCCGTCGAGGACGCCGGCGGGGCCCGTGTCCTCGGCGTGATCCACCTGAAGGACGTCGTCAAGCGGGGCATGCGGGAGCGGTTCGGGGAACTGCGCCGCATGGGGATCAAGACCGTCATGATCACCGGTGACAATCCGCTGACCGCGCGGGCGATCGCCGAGGAGGCCGGGGTCGACGACTTCCTCGCGGAGGCCACCCCCGAGGACAAGATGGCGCTGATCGAACGGGAGCAGGCCGGCGGCAAGCTGGTCGCGATGACCGGCGACGGCACCAACGACGCGCCCGCGCTCGCCCGGGCGGACGTCGGCGTGGCGATGAACACCGGCACGTCGGCCGCCAAGGAGGCCGGCAACATGGTCGACCTCGACTCCGACCCGACCAAGCTCATCGAGATCGTCGAGATCGGCAAGCAGCTCCTGATCACCCGGGGCGCGCTGACGACGTTCTCCCTCGCCAACGACGTCGCGAAGTACTTCGCGATCATCCCGGCGCTCTTCGCGGCCGTCCATCCGGGCCTGGACAAGCTGAACATCATGCGCCTGTCCTCGCCGGACTCCGCGATCCTCTCGGCGGTCGTGTTCAACGCGCTGGTCATCGTCGCCCTGGTGCCGCTGGCCCTGCGCGGGGTGCGGTACCGGCCGGCGAGCGCGGACCGCATGCTCCGCCGCAACCTCGCCGTCTACGGCCTCGGCGGGCTGATCGCCCCCTTCATCGGCATCAAGGCCATCGACCTGCTCGTCTCCCTCGTCCCCGGAATCGGATGATCACCATGAACACCTCGGTATCCGGCACCGCCCGGCTGCTCACGGCGGGCCTGCGCGCCCTCCTCGCGCTGACGCTGGTGACGGGCGTCCTCTACCCGCTGGCGGTCACCGGCGTCGCCCAGGCCCTGTTCCCGGACAAGGCGAACGGATCGGAGGTCACGGCGGACGGCGAGGTCGTCGGCTCGTCGCTGATCGGGCAGTCGTACCACCTGCCGCGGCGGACCGGACAGGAGGACCCGGAGCCCGACCCGAAGTGGTTCCAGGGCCGGCCCGCGGGCGGCCTGGGCACCAACAGCATCAACAACCGGTACGAGCTTCTCGTCTCCGGCGCCACCAACCTGGCCGCGGACAACCCCGAGCTCGCCCGGCGGGTGCGGGAGGCCCGGGACGCGGTCGTCCGGGACAACTCGGTGCCCGGCCACCCCGTCGACCCGGCCGACGTCCCCGCCGACGCGGTGACGTCCTCCGGCTCCGGGCTCGACCCGGACATCTCCCCGCAGTACGCCCGCCTCCAGGTCCGCCGGGTCGCGTACGAGAACCGGCTGCCCGTCGCCGAGGTGCGCAGGCTCGTCGAGGAGCACACCGAGGGCCGCACCCTGGGCTTCATCGGCGAGCCCCGGGTGAACGTCCTGCGGCTCAACATCGCCCTCGGGGAACTGGCGGCGCGGAACTGAACGCCCCCGCGGGCGTGCCGGGGCCGGTGCGCGGGCCTACCCGCGGACCGGCCCCGTGGTGCTCAGGCGGCCGACATCACCTGGCCGGAGTCCAGCGGGCGGTGCGGGGCGATGACCCGGCCGTCCGGCAGGAGCTCACCGGTGTCCTCGAAGAGGAGGACGCCGTTGCACAGCAGGCTCCATCCCTGTTCCGGGTGGTGCGCCACGAGACGGGCGGACTCCCGGTCGGCGGAGGCGGCTGAGGGGCAGGGTGGCTGGTGCTGGCACATGGAAGGGTTCTCTCGCTCTGTCATGGTGTCCGGGATCGCTGTCGTGTCTGTCCCGCGGCGTGAAGCGTCGTTCATGGCCGCCCCCGTTGTGTAAGTCGGTCCGAACCCAGTGTTGCCCTACGGGCGTGTCTCCGCAGGGATTTCGCGGCACCGCTTCTTCACAGGTTCAGGACGCGTCACCCGCCCGGACGGTTCGGCCCGGCGGACCGTCCGGGCGGGTGGTTTCCGCTGGCCGGATCGGGCTAGTCCGGCCGGGGCGGAGGGCTGTCCGGCGCGCGGGCGCGGGTGCTCCGACGGTGGTGACCGGGCGGGGTGAGGGCGGCTGCCCGGCGCGCGGACGCGAGTGTGCCGATGTTCCGACGGCGGTGATCGGCCCGGGGGCGGGGGCGGCTGCTCGCCGCCCGGACGCGCGTGCCCCGGCGCCGGGAGGGGCGCCGGGGCACGCGTGCCGAGGAGGCGGGTGTCAGGCGGGCGAGCCGAGCAGGGGCGTCGGAGGCGTCGGGGTCACCCGGTGGGTCAGGACGGGGAGCAGGTCGGCGACCCGGTGCGGGCGGTGGGCCGCGATGCCGGGCGGCGCCGGCGCCAGCGGCACCAGCACGTCGGTGGCGGCGGGGTGGCCGGTGGCGGCGTCCGCGGCGCAGTCGCCGTGCAGCCACAGGGTCAGCATGTACAGACCGGGGACCGACAGCAGCCGCGGCTGGTAGGGCTGCGGCACCGTCTCGGCCTGCCGCAGGGCGCGCTCGGTGGAGGCCACGTACGGGCCCTCGAAGAAGTGCGAGAAGGCCCAGCCGTCGGGGGTGAGCATGGTCTCCGCCGCGGCCACCGCGCGGTCGCCGCAGCGGATCAGGAAGCGCCACCCGGTCAGCCGGGTCGTCGACGTGCCGTCGGCGGAGATCCGGTCCAGGACGTGCACGGGCAGCGGCAGCTCGGGCGTCGCGGGCCCCTGGGCGGCGAGCAGGGAGGGCGTTCGGGCTTCGCGGACCGCGGTGGGGGAGGAGAGCGCGGCGAGGACGGAGCGAAGGGCGGGCGCGGGAGCCGGGGGGACATGCAGCGGCATGATGGGTCGCCTCTCATTTCGAAGGCACGGTGGCGCGAGGGCGTGCGTGGGTGGGGCGGACGACTCTGTCAGCTCACGAAGGCGGAGAGGCAGGGGCCGGGTCTGGACTCTGAGAACTCTGAGAATGCGAAGCGAGGGTGAGGTCTGCCGCTCGTCACGCCGAGGGGCCAGGTCCTCCGACCGTGGGCGCCAACCTTCTGCCTGTCGCGGAGTTTATACGACATGTGTTCAGCCTGTGTTTCATCTAGCCGTTCCCGGCAAGCAGAACAAGAGTACATTCGGTCGGCGTTATACGGGAATCATCCGGATTTCGGTCCGGCGGTACGGCGGTGACCTCGGGAAACGCTCACCGAGCGGTCGGCCAATTGTCGTCGGCGTTTTTCACGAGTTGCCGCGGCACCGAAACTGCGCGATGCGGCTTGCCCGGTGAATGTGCCGCCGGTCACATCGGCCCAGCGTAGCGGAGGCCGGGGCGTCGAGGGGACGTTATCGATCGCTTCGGCTGGGCATCATCCCACGTGACCGCGGTGCCGACGGATGGATCGCCGGTCCGCCGATCCGAGGAAGGGATGCTTCGATGGGGGAGAAGGTCGCGGCAGGTCAGTTCGACCTGTCCGATCGCCAGCGCTACCGGGGCAAGCTCCGTCGGTGCCTGACGGGCCTGGAGCGACTCCTGGCGGAGCAGCGATTCGACCGCCCGAAGAACCTGATGGGGCTGGAGATCGAATTGAATCTCGTCGGCTCCGACGGCATGCCGAAGATGTTGAACGGGCAAGTCCTCGAACGGATCGCGAGCCGTGACTTCCAGACCGAACTCGCGATGTTCAACCTGGAGGTCAACATTGCCCCCCACCGGCTGGGCGGGCGGGTATTCGACCGGCTCGCCGAGGAAATCCGCACCTCCCTGGCATATGCCGACCGGAAGGCCGGGGAGCTGGCCGCGGGAATCGTGATGATCGGCATTCTGCCGACGCTGGACCGTGACGACCTGGTCTCCTCCAGCCTGTCGGAAGTCGACCGCTACACCCTGCTCAACGACCAGATCGTGGCGGCCCGCGGCGAGGAGTTCGCGCTCGACATCGACGGTGTCGAGCACCTCACCTGCACCTCGAAGTCGATCGCGCCGGAGGCCGCCTGCACCTCCGTGCAGCTGCATCTCCAGGTGACCCCCGGCCGCTTCGCCGACGTGTGGAACGCCGCGCAGGCGGTCAGCGCCGCGCAGATCGCCGTCGGTGCCAACGCGCCCTTCCTCTTCGGCCGCGAGCTGTGGCGCGAGTCGCGGCCCCCGCTGTTCCAGCAGGCCACCGACACCCGCCCGCCCGAACTCCAGGCGCAGGGCGTACGCCCGCGCACCTGGTTCGGGGAGCGCTGGATCTCCTCCGCCTACGACCTCTTCGAGGAGAACCTGCGCTACTTCCCGGCCCTGCTGCCGATCTGCGACGACGAGGACCCGCTGGAGGTGCTGGACGCGGGCGGCGCCCCCAGGCTCGCCGAGCTCGTCCTGCACAACGGCACCGTCTACCGCTGGAACCGCCCCGTCTACGACGTCGCCGACGGCGTCCCGCACCTGCGCGTGGAGAACCGCGTGCTGCCCGCCGGCCCCACCGTCACCGACGTCATCGCCAACGCGGCCTTCTACTACGGCGTCGTCCGCGCCCTCGCCGACGAGTCGCGGCCGGTGTGGACCCGGCTGCCGTTCGAGGCCGCCGCCGCCAACTTCGAGGCGGCCTGCCGCCACGGCATCGACGCCCGCTTCACCTGGCCCCGGCGCGGCCGGTACGGCGGCACGGCCGAGGTCGACGCCGTCAGCCTCGTACGCGACGAACTGCTGCCGCTGGCCGAGGCCGGGCTGGACGCCTGGGGGATCGAGCCGGCCGACCGGGACCTGTACCTGGGCGTGATCGACGAGCGGTGCCGGCGCCGGGTCAACGGGGCGACCTGGCAGTCCGCCACGTTCCACCGGGCGCGGGAGGCGGGCCTGTCCCGCCAGGCCGCGCTCGCCGCCACCACCCGGCGCTACCACGAGCTCATGCGCCAGGGCGAGCCGGTGCACCTGTGGCCGGTGGGCCTGCCGGAGCCGGTGCCGCTGGGCTGACCGGGGCCTGCCGGGTCCGGTGCCGCTGGGCCGGCCGGGGCCTGCCGGGTCCGGTGCCGCTGGGCTGATCGGAGCCCGCCGGGTTCGGTGCCGCTGGGCTGATCGGAGCCCGCCGGGTCCAGGCGGAACCCGCCTCACCGTCGGCTCGTGCCGATCGGGCATGCTGTGACACCCAGGACGGTGTGCCCTTGAGGCAGTGTGCGGGCGGAGGCGCGCGGCGGTGGCCGAAACGACGGTGCAGGAACGGCTCACACGACGGACCCTCCGTGACGAGACCCTGCTCGTGCTGGGCCTGTCGCTCGGCGCGAGCGGCGTGTCCGCCCTGATCAGCTTCGTCGGCTCGGTCACCCGGCCGGGGGGCCTCAAGGACCAGGCGGCCACGCTCAACGCCTCCGCCGCGCCGGGACGCCCCTGGCTCGACCTCGCCTGGCAGCTGTTCGGGATCACCACGGCGCTCGTGCCCGTCGCCCTCGTCGCGCACTTCCTGCTCCGCGAGGGGCACAGCCTGCGCACCCTCGGCTTCGACCGCACCCGCCCCTGGCCGGACCTGGGCCGCGGAGCCGCGGTCGCGGCCGTCATCGGCAGCACCGGCATCGCCTTCTACCTGGCCGCCCGGGGCCTCGGCTTCAACCTCACCGTGGTCCCCGAGGCGTTGCCCGACGTGTGGTGGAAACACCCCGTGCTGATCCTGTCGGCGGTGCAGAACGCCGTGGTGGAGGAGGTCATCGTCGTCGGCTACCTGCTGCGGCGGCTGGACCGGCTGGGCTGGTCGCCGGGCGCGGCGCTCGCGGGCAGTGCGGTGCTGCGCGGGTCGTACCACCTCTACCAGGGCATCGGCGGCTTCGTCGGCAACCTCGTCATGGGCGTGGTCTTCGTGTACCTGTACCGCCGCTGGGGCCGGGTGGGGCCCCTGGTCGTGGCGCACTCCCTGCTCGACATCGGGGCGTTCGTCGGCTACGCGCTGCTGGCGGGGAAGGTGGGGTGGCTGCCGACGGCGTGAGCGGTCGGGAACGCGGGAGCGGACGGCATTCCCGAGGGGGCGGGCGTACGGAATCCCGAGGGGGCGGGCGTACGGAATCCCGAGGGGGCGGGCGTACGGAATCCCGAGGGGGCGGGCGTACGGGGACAAGGGGGCAGTACGGAGGGCAAGGGGGCGGCGCGGAAGCGGGGGCGTACGGGAAGACGTACGCCCCCTCGCGTGACGGCTCAGGCGAGCAGCTCGCCCTCGATGACCGTCACCGCGTGCCCGCTCAGCAGCGTGCGGTCGCCGCGCAGCTCGGTGCGGACGCGGCCGGAGCGGGCGGATGCCTGCAGGCCGGTGAGGTCCGGGCGGCCCAGACGCTCGGACCAGAAGGGGGCGAGCGCGGTGTGGGCGCTGCCGGTGACCGGGTCCTCGTCGACGCCGACGTTCGGGAAGAAGCACCGGGAGACGAAGTCGTACCCCCGGGCGGGGTCCTCGGCGCGGGCGGTGGCGATGACGCCGCGCTCGGAGTAGGCGGCGAGGGCCTTCAGGTCGGGGGCCAGGGCGTGGACGGTCTTCTCGTCGGCCACCTCGACGAGCAGGTCCCCGACGTTCGGGCCGGTGTCGAAGGCGGCGCGCGGCTCGGCGCCCAGGGCCTCGGCGACGCCCGCCGGGACCTCCACCGGGGTGAGCGGGGCGGTGGGGAAGTCCAGGGTGATCGAGCCGTCCTCGCGCGGCGTGGCGACCAGGACGCCGCTGCGGGTGGCGAACCGGACCGGGCCGTCGTGGGCGCCGGTGGTGTGCAGGACGTGGGCCGTGGCGAGCGTGGCGTGGCCGCACATCGCCACCTCGGTGGCGGGCGTGAACCAGCGCAGCGCCCAGTCGGCCTCGCCGCCCTCGGACAGGCGGTGGGCGAACGCGGTCTCGGCGTGGTTGACCTCCAGGGCCACCTTCTGGAGCCGGTCGTCGTCCGGGAAGGCGTCGAGGAGCAGGACTCCGGCCGGGTTGCCGGCGAAGGGCCGGTCGGTGAAGGCGTCGACGATTCGAATACGCATGGCAGGACGCTAAGGGGTCCGGGGACGCGCGGGCCAAGGCCAATCCGCGGTCACTGGACCGGGACGCGGGCGAAGGCCGTCCGCCCGGGGAACCGCTGCCCTGACGGGAGGACGGTTCCGTTCCGCCACAGGCCATGACTTTCCCAGGCGATGGCTTTGCTCCGGGGCAAGGGTCTCCATCGCGAGCACCTCTGCCGGACGCCACCTGTTCCGGGCCGGGGGGCGGCGCGAAGCACTCTCCACGACAGGAGACACCACCGCACGACCGGCCCGGAACCGGCCGTGGACCGCAGCCGCAGGACCGGTGTCCGGCCCCTGGTCCGCGCGGAGCGGGCGGCGCCGGCGGCCGGTCTCGCGGACTGACCGACGAGCAGTGGGAAACGCCGTCGCTGTGCGCCGGTGTGACGGTGTGGGCACGGCCCTGGCCGAGACACCGGAGCCAGTCCGGCGTGTCGTCCCGAGCACGACCGAGCCTTCCCTGCCCGCCCTGGCCCATGGCGGGCGAGACGATCGTGCGCGGAGAAGACATCCGACGCCCGCCGGGCATCCGCCGCCGGTACCCGGCCGAGGGGGTCACGCCGGTGGCCGAGTACTACCGGGGCTCGGACCTCGTGGTCGTCGCCAGGGGCAGCACAGGCGGTCTGCGGTTCGTCGCGGACGACGGCCCTCTCACCGCCGGTTCCGGGCGGCTCGCCTCCGGTCCCACCGTGGCCCTGGCGAGGGCGACGACCGGGCGTCCGGCGTACTGCGACGACCTGGAGGGCGACGGCGGCGAGCTTCTCCGCGGGTCAGCGCGGGATCGTCCAGGCCGGCACCCAGGTCCCGGCGACGTCGTGGCCGGCCGCCGTGGCGGCGAGGTGGGAGCGGAGGGTGGCCAGCGCGGGGTGGGGGTTGTCGCGGTGCCACAGAAGCGAGTGCGGGTAGACGGGGGTCGGGTCGGTCACCGGGATGCGGCGCAGGCCCTGGCCGGTGGGCTGGCCGGCGGGGGTACCTCCCGGCGGTAGCCGGGGGAGGGTCCGCTCGCCCATGAAAGTGGCCAGGTCCGGGGTGTTGGCGATGGTGTCGAGGAGGGCGTCGGAGCCGAAGTTGGGGCCGGTCGCCTCGATGGTGAGGCCGAATTCGGCGACGAGGTCGTCGTAGTAGGCGGCCCACTCGGTACCGGGGACGATGCCGGGCATCCAGATCCGGTGCCCGGCGAGCCGCGCGAGGGGCACCGACCGGGCGTCCGCCAGCGCGTGGGCGGGGCCGGTGAGGAGCTGGAGCGGCTCGTCGAGCACCCGGACGGACGCGATGTCCTCGGGGAGGGGACGGCCGGGCATGGCGACGGCGCGGAAGGACGCGTCGATCGCGCCGGAGCGGAGGGCCGCGACGGCCGTCTCGATGTCGGACAGCATCACCACGTCGAGCGCGATCCCGGGGTGCGCGTGGTGGAAGGCGCGCATCAGGCCCGAGGGCGCGACGCGCGAGGCGATCACGTCGACGCGCAGCGGACGGTGGCCGGTGCGCACGGAGGCGACCGCGCGCTCGGCGGCGCGCAGCAGTTCCCGTGCGTGGGGCAGGAACGCCTGCCCGTCGACGGTGAGCTCGACGCCGCGCGGGGTGCGGGTGAACAGCCGTACCCCGAGGACGCGTTCCAGCGCGGCGATGCGTTTGGAGACGGCCTGCTGGGTGACCGCCAGCTCGGCGGCGGCCTCCTGGAACCGCCCCGCGTCGGCGGCGGCGACGAAGGTCCGGACGGTGTCGAGGTCCATATCGGCACCCTACGGCCACAACCGTTGGTTGTGGCCTCGCGGCCTTCCGGTTGTTTGATCCCCGGGCGCGGTGCCCGCTTTGATGCTTCCGGCCGCGGATCGGCTGTGCGGGTGAGGGGCGATGTGCGGGTGAGCGGCGATATGCGGATGAGTGACGAGGGGCGGATGGGCGGCAAGGGGCATCGGACATGTCGGGTATATCGGGCATGAGGGGTGGGTGTCGGCTGGGGCGGCGGTTCGGGTGGCTCTGGGGAGCGTACGGGACCAGCGCGCTGGGCACGTGGCTCGCCTTCGGGGCGTTCCCGCTGATCGCACTCCGGGTGCTGCACGCCGGACCGGCCGAGGTCGCGGCGCTGTCCTCCGTGGGGGCCGCGGTGGGCGCGGTCGTGGCGGTGCCGCTCGGTCCGTGGGTGGAGTTCCGCCGCAAGCGGCCGGTGCTGATCACGACGGACCTGGTGCGCTGCGCGGCGCTGCTGACGGTCCCCGCCGCGTTCGCGCTCGGCGTGCTCACCTTCGTCCAGCTCCTGCTGGTCTCGGTCGTCGTCGCGGCGGCCGACATCACCTTCCGCGCCGCCTCCGGCGCGTACCTGAAGACGCTGCTGCCGGCCGAGGACCTGCTCGTCGCCAACGCCCGGTTCGAGTCCACGGCCTGGACGGCCACGATCGTCGGACCGCCGCTGGGCGGTGCCGCGGTCGGGCTCCTCGGCCCGGTGGCGACGGTGGCGGCCGACGCGGTCAGTTACCTGCTCTCGGCCCTGGGCATCCGCGCGGCGGGCGGGCACGAGCCGCGGCCCGAGCGCCGGGAGACGGCGCGCCTGCGGGCTTCGGACCTGCTCGACGGCTGGCGGTACATCCTCGCCGACGCGGCGCTGCGTCCGCTGTTCTTCAACACCGCCTTGTTCAACGGCCTGGTGACGGCCGTCCAGCCGCTGCTGGCCGTCCTGATGCTCGGCCCCCTCGGATTCGCGCCGTGGCAGTACGGCCTCGCCTTCGCCGCGCCCTCGATCGGCGGGCTGATCGGCTCGCGGCTGGCCCGGCCGCTGGTCACCCGGTTCGGACAACACCGGGTCCTGGTCGCGGCCGGGGCGCTGCGCGCGCTCTGGCCCGTCGGCCTGGCCTGCCTCGGGCCGGGCACCGGCGGGCTGGCGCTGGTGATCGGTATCGAGCTCGGGCTCATCTTCTGCTGCGGAGTCTTCAACCCCGTCCACGCCACCTACCGCCTCGAACGCACCGCGACCGACCGGGTCACCCGTACGCTGACCGCCTGGGCGGTGACGACCAGGGCCACGACCGCCCTCCTGACGGCCCTCTGGGGCGTGCTGGGCGGTCTGCTCGGCCCGCGCACGGCCATCGGCCTGGCGGGCGCCCTCCTGCTGGCGACCCCGCTGCTGCTGCCCCGCCGCGCGGCGGGGACTCTCCCCAAGCCGGAGCCGGAGCCGGAGCCGGAGCCGGATTCGGAGCCGGGGCCGGAGCCGGATTCGGAGTCGGAGCCGGGGCCGGAGCCGGATTCGGATTCGGAGCCGGATTCGGATTCGGAGCCGGAGTCGGCATCGGTGCCGGGCCGCGGCTGACGGGCCCCGGCCGTTACGGCCGCCACCGTCACCGCGACCGGGGCGCGCCGCCTTCTCCGGAGTGGCTCACCCCTTCACGTGCGGCTCGGAGGCGAGCGCGACGGCCTCCGCCGCGGTGGCCCGGGCCCTTCGGCCACCTCTGCCCCCTGACCGTGATGCCGGTTCGTTCGCCGTCGGAGTCGGACCGCCGGCGCCTGGCGTGTCAGCCGATGCCGAGCAGTGAGGAACCGGGCGCTATGCCCGGAGCCCGCCGGCGAAGCGGACGAAGCCGGCGATGCGCGGGGTGAACGTCAGCTCACACTGCTCGCTGAGCGCCGAACGTACGCCCGCTGCCACGTCGGCGTCCGGTTCGCCGAACACCTCGAAGCGCTCCACCCGACAGTGCTTCATCACTTCTTGGATGTACGGGTCCGCCAGCTTCCAGTGGATCCGGACCGCTTCGGAGTCCTGGTAGACCTGGAAGCTGTGAGCGAGCATCCGCTCCTCGTCCACGAAGGTCTCCACCATCAGTTGCGGCCCGTGCCGCTCTGCGAACGCCACTGCCCTGGCGATGGCGCTGCGAAAGCCCTCCAGGTGACCGTCGGTGATGCGCATGGTGTTCCGGAAGAGGAGAATCGTCGATTCCTGGGCGTTCATGACTCGACCCTCGCCCCTCGACCAGGGTTGAGGTCAAGCCTGATTTCACCGGCATCGTCCTGGGCCTCTCGGCACCGCTCTGGACAGGCAGGCGCTGCTGACGGTGACGCCGAGGCTGGATCCCTTCGGGTCAGGGGCGCTCCTCAGGGGCCGGTGGGACGCCCCGCCCACACCGTGGGGGTCCGGCCCGACCAGGGACTCGCCTGTTCGAGCTGTCCGGCGAGGCGGAAGAGACGGCCTTCGAGTCCGTGACCGGCGGCGAACTGCATACCGATCGGGAGCCCCGTCCCGGCGTCGGCCGTCACGGGCACGGACATGGCGGGCGTGCCCGCCACGTTGAACGCCAGGGTGAACGGTGAGCGGTCGTTGAGGCGGTCGATCCAGCCGAGACCGTCCAGCGCCTCTGCGTCCTCGGCGTAGGTGCCCAGGGGTACGGGCAGTTCCGGCAGGGTCGGGGTGAGCAGTATGTCGTGGGTGCCGAAGTACCGTGCCAGACTTCGGGCGACCCGGTTCCGGATCGTGAGAGCGGTGACGAACTGGGCGCCGCTGACCCGCTGTCCGTAGTGGTAACCGGCAAGGGTGGGCGGTTCGAGGGTCGAGGAGTCGACGGGCCGGCCGAAGGCGGCGGCCAGTCCGTCGACCTGGGCCGTCAGATTCGCCGTCATCAGACGGGCGTTGGCCAGGACGAACTCCTCCCAGTCGGCCCCGAGGCCGATCTCGGCCTCCTCCACCCGGTGGCCGAGGGATTCGAGCAGACGCACGGTGCGAGACAGAGCGTCGGCCACGGGTGGGGTGGTGCGGCGTCCGCCCCACGCCTGGGTGAGGACACCGATCCGCAGCGGGCCCGGGGGGCGGGTGACTTCCTGTGCGTACGGCCGGGACGGCTGCTGGGCGAAGTAGGGATCGCCCGGTTCCGGGCCGCGGATCCGGTCGAGCAGCGCCGCGCTGTCGCGTACCGTGCGGCTGACGCTGCCGTGCACGGCCAGGCCGTTGAAGACCTCGTCGGCGCCGGGGCCCATGGAGACCCGGCCACGGGTGGGCTTCAGCCCGAAGAGGCCGTTGTAGGCGGCGGGGATGCGCAGTGATCCGGCGGCGTCGGTGGCGTGTGCGATCGGGACCACTCCGGCGGCGACCGCCGCGCCCGCGCCCCCGCTGGATCCGCCCGCGCTCCGCTCCAGGTCCCACGGGTTGCGGGTCGCGCCGTACAGCAGTGGTTCCGTCGTGATGCTGTAGGCCATCTCCGGTGTCGCGGTCCGCCCGAACGTCACGAGGCCGGCGCGGCGGAAGCGCAGCATCAGGGAGGAGTCGGCGCCGGCGACGTTGCCGCGTGCGAGACGGCTGCCCAGCTCCATGCGTCTCCCGGCCATGGCGACCGCGATGTCCTTGATCAGGAAAGGGACCCCGGCCAGCGGTGTGCTGCCGGGGGTGGGCGCGTCGTCGGCCGGCCAGGTCTCCACGAGGGCGTTGATCTGCGGATCGACCGCCTGCGCGGCCTCGCGTGCGGCTGTTTCCACTTCGGCGGGGGTCACCTCGCCCTTGGCCATCAGCTCCGCGAGCCCGACCGCGTCGAAGCTCACGTACTCGGAAATTCTCACTGTCACTCCCCGCAGATACGGCGATACCGTTGGGTCTCCAATGAGACCCAACGGTATCGCATGGAACGGACTGGTACCGTAGCGGTGGGTGCGGGGGCCCGCACCGGACCGGACGTCACGGAGAAGTCATGGCATCGACCGCCGGAAGGCCGAGCAGGGTGGCGAAACTGCCGCCCCGTGAGCGCATCCTCGACGCGGCGGAAGAGCTCTTCCAGAGCGAGGGGATCCGGCGGGTCGGCGTCCAGGCGATCGCGGAGAGGGCCGAGACCACCAAAATGGCGATCTACCGGCACTTCGGAACCAAGGACGCGCTGGTCGCGGAGTGGCTGCGGATCGTCGCCGCCGACTACCAGGCGGCCTTCGACCGGGTCGAGGCCGAACACCCCGGCCGGCCCAGGGAGCAGATCCTCGGCCTGGCCCGCTTCATCGCCGAGGGGTTGCCGGAGATCTCGTACCGGGGCTGCCCGTTCATCAACTCCCTCGCCGAGCTGCCCGACCGCTCCCATCCCGCACGGCAGGTGATCGAGAAGCACAAGGCCCTCCAGACCCGCAGGCTGGTCGGCATGTGCGCCGAGGCCGGGCTGCCCGATCCCGAGCAGGTCGCGGCCGAGATCACCTTCGTACTCGAAGGCGCGCAGGTCAGCACGCAGAACGGAAGCATCGATCAGGCGGGGAACCGGCTGATGAGGACCGTCGAGGGGATCCTGGACCGGCACCGCTCCCGCTGCGGCGGTTCTGACGGGCTGCCGCAGCGGTCTACGCGCTGAGCGCGGCGGCCTTCGCACCGCCCCGGGAATCGCGCCGCGCGGACAGCGGCGTGCGGGGCGCCGACGCCGTCCGGCCCTCCTCCGGCGCCGCGGTCACCGCCGGCCCGGCGTCCTGACCACCGGCCGGTCGCATTCCGCCAGGGTGCCGTCGGGCGGGACGAAGCCGGGGCCCGCTTCGCGAAGAGCGTGCAGCCGCCCGGGGGGTGCCTCTATGTCCTTCGTCAAGTGAGTCGAGGGCTTCGTGGTTGGCAGAAGGTGCCGTCGCGGAGCATGGCGGACAGGACGCTGATGCGGTGGCGGGCGAGGCGGAGGAGGGCCGGGGTGTGGGTTTTGCCGCGGGCTCGGCAGCGGTCGTAGTAGCCGCGGGATGCGGGACCGTGCAGGGCGGCGAACGCGGAGAGGAACATCGCCCGCTTCAGCTGCCGGTTTCCGCCTCTGGGCGCGTGCTCGCCGTGGATCGAGGTTCCGGACTGTTTGGCGGCTGGCGCGAGGCCGGCGTAGGAGGCGAGGTGGGCGGCGCTCGGGAACGAGCTGCCGTCGCCGACGGTGGCCAGGAGGACGGCGGCGGTCCTGACGCCGTTGCCGGGCATCGAGGTCAGGACCTGGGAAAGAGGGTGGGCCTCCAGCAGGGTTTCGATCCGGGTTTCCAGGGCCCGGCGATCCCGCCGAGCCGCGGCAAGCGGGGGCGGTCGCGGCAGCGACCGCGGGAACTCCACGCAGACCGCGGCTACGTCCGCGACTGCCACCGCCGCCAGGTCCGGGCGAAGGGCATCAAGCCCGTGATCGCCCGCCGTGGTACCGGCCACGGATCCGGCCTGGGGACCAAACGGGGGGTGGTCGAGCAGACGATCGCGCTGCTGCACCGGTTCGGCCGACTGAGGACCCGCTGGGAGATTCGTGACGTCATCCACGAGGCGTTCCTCGGGCTTGCCTGCTCGGTGATCTGCCGGCGCCGCCTGCAAGCCGCATTCCGTCGGGAGCTCTGAGCCGGGTGTCCGACTCGACCTCGGTCAGTCGATGCCTTCGACGATGCGGAAGTCGCGCTCGACGCCGTCGGAGAGGGTGACCAGTGCCTCCTGGTAGGCCGCACTCTCGTGCGCCGCGACGGCCTGCTCGAAGCTGTCGAACTCGATCAGGACGGTGCGCTCGGCGATTCCGGCGTCGTACGCCACGACCCGACTGCCACGGGTGAGGATCCGACCGCCCCCGGCCTTGACGGCCGGAGCGGCCAGCTTGTTGTAAGCATCCAGCTTCTCAGGGTCCGAAATGGTGCGGTAGACGCTGACCCAGTAGCCCTTGGGCATGGAACCTCCAGTGTGGGGATGAGTGCATCTGACTTACGGGTTGGTCTCGGACGGGCGTCGGCGGACGAGAGCGAGGCTCGTCAGCGTCGTGATCGCCATGGCGCCGATGCCGACCAGCGCCGCGGTGGTGTAGACGCTGTCGTCGGGGAAGAGGTGGCCGGGCCCGGTGCCCGCGGCGAGGATCAGGCCGCCGATGGCGCTGCCCAGGGAGTACCCGACGCTGCGGACGACGTAGTTGAAGCTCATGGCGCTCGACGTCTCGCTCTTGGGGGTGACGGCCAGGATGACGCCGGGCATCGCGGCCGAGAAGCCGCCGGCGCCGAAGCCGAGCACGCCCATCGCCACGAACAGTTCGGCCAGGTCCGACCGGCCCGCCGAGAACAGGGCGAACCCGCCGCCGACCACGACGGCGCTGCCGGCCAGGAGCAGAGGGTCGGCGACCCGCGTCCGCACGCGCGGCGTGAGCTTGCCGGCGACGAACCCCAGCACCGAGAACGGGATGAGGACCAGCCCGGCGACGAAGGTCGTCAGCCCGAAGCCGTAGCCGGCGCCGTGCGGCGTCTGCGCGTACCGGGTGATGAGCGTGAGCAGGAGGTACACGCCGGTCCCGCCGACGAACATGGCGAGGTTCGCCCCGGCGACCGCCGGGTGCCGCACCGCCCGCACATCGACCAGGGGCGTCGTGCTGCGCAGCTCGATGACGGCCCAGACGCAGAGCAGCACTACCGCGACGACGGAGAGGCCCGCCGCCACGGCGAGGTGCCGGCTCCACAGATTCCGTTCGCCGGCGAGGAACAGCACCAGGAGCAGCGCAGCAGCCAGGACGACCGCGCCTGCCACGTCCACGTGGGCGGAGCGGCCTTCGGGGGCTTCGGGCATGGAGCGCCACGCGGTCAGGAGGGCGGCGGCGGTGACCACCAGACCGAGGCCGTAGGCGGCCCGTACCCCGCCGAGTTCGGCGAGCAGTGCGGCCAGCGGGTAGCCGACGCCGGCCCCGATGATCGAGACCACCGAGAGCAGGGCGATCACGGCCGCGCTGCGCTCCTCGGAGAGGTGGTCCCGGGCCACGCCCATCATCAGCGCCGTCAGCCCGAGCCCGACGCCCTGGGCCGCCCTGCCGGCCAGCAGCCACGCGAACGGCAGCGGCAGCACGGTGAGCGCGCTGCCGGCGACGACGACCGCCAGCGTGGCGAGGATCGTGGCCCGCCGGTGCGGGCCGGCTCCGAGCCGGCCCAGGACCGGCGTGGCGACGGCGCCGCTGAGCAGCGCGACGGTCAGTGTCCACTGCGCGCTGCCGAGCGAGACGTGGAACGAGGTCGCCACGCTGGTGACGAGCGGCGTCCCGAGGCCGGCGACCGCCGCCACGACCAGAGCGATGAACATCAGCGAGGGGACCAGCAGCCGCGCCTCGGAACGCGCCCGGGTAGTGCTCACCGGTCGGTCGCGGTCGTGAGGGGGAGGAAGTCGGCGAAGCGAGGCGCGCCGGGCTCGTGCGGCATGCGCGTGGCGCGCGCGGCGAAGCTGACGGCGTGGTACCACCCGCACAGCAGAAGCAGATCGAGCAGCTGGAGTTCGTCGAAGACCGACACGAGTCGTGTCCACAGCGCGTCATCGATGTCGGAACGCTCGTGCAGCGCGTCGACGGCGAGGATGAGCAGCCGTTCCCGCTCGGACGTCCAGCACGCGTCAGCGGGGCCGCCGTGCGCCAGGGACGCCGCCTGCTCGTGGGTGAGCTCGATCCGCTCGGCGAACGTCATCATGTGCACGCCCCACTCGTACTCGCAGCCGCACAGCGCGCATGTCCGGTCGATGGCGATCTCGCGCTCCCGCATGGTCAGGGTCAGCTGCCGGCCCAGCTCGTAGCGCCCCCATCCGTGCATGGCGCCGGCCATCGGGAGGTTTCTGGCGAACATCCGGAACAGCCCGATCGGCGGCACGTCCCCGGGCGTCATGCGCGCGAGCAGCGCGCCGGCCTCGTCGGTGTACGGCGGTTCCAGCAGGGCTATTCGCGGCATCGGCGCTCCCGTTGAGGTTGTTTCGAAATCCGAAACACGGCACGGATGCTAGTGTTTCGAATAACGAAACGCAAGGAGGGTCATGCCGACACCGCGCCCAGGAAGACCGGTTCGTGGATCGACGACCGGCCGTCCGATCATGGCCGCGATGGACCTCTTCGGCCGCCGGTGGGCGCTGCGCATTCTCTGGGAGCTGCGTGCGGGTCCGCTCGGCGCCCGCGCGCTGCTGGCACGGTGCGAAGGGCTGTCATCCAGCGTCCTCTACCAGCGGCTTCGCGAACTCACGGCAAACGGGATCATCGCCTCCTCGGCCGACGGTTACGAGCTCACCCGGCTGGGGGCGGCGCTCATTCACGCCCTGCAGCCGCTCAACGAATGGGCGATCGCCTGGGCGCAGGCTCAAGAGCAAAACGATCGGAATCCTGCGGAGGCATGACGGGGGAGCCGGTGGTGGGCGAGGGAGGCAGGCGCCGGTCCGGTGCAAGGGTCACGGCACTGCGATGGGGAGGCGCGGTCTGCCCGTCACGATCGTCCGGCGTGTCTGTGTGACGGCCAAGGCGGTCGTCCCGCCGCGGTGCTGGACGAGGCGCCGTTGAGTGACGACGAGCGCCGTCGTGTGCCGGTTCGGATGGGAACGTCGCACGCCGTTTCCGTGTCGGTGCACGACAGCCGGCGAGGTGGTCCGGTCGTCTCCCTCCGCTTCTTCACCGCCGAGGGGGAACTGCCCGCGTGCGGTCATGGGACGGTTGCCGCTCTGGTCTTCCTGGCCGGGCGCGCCGGGGGCAGGAACGTCGAGCCGCCATCCATGCGAGAGGGTGCGTCTCCCCTGGTTGGTCCGTACGGAAAAAGTTGGTCCGTACGGAAGAACGCACAGGTCAATGCCGCCTTCGCCGCTGTTTCCGTAGGCCTCCGCAGGCTCGCGGCGGCCGAGTGTGACCTTGTCCTGCCCGCACTCGGTGGCACCTCGGGCGCACTCGCTCCTGGTATCCGCGTCGCCTCGGTGGGGTGGTCGCGGTTGCTGGTTCCCCTTGCCGCGCGGCCCGCTCTCGCCCCCCTCGGCCCGGACTCCGAACGGCTCCGTGCCGCCTGTGGCCGTCTCGGTTTCCTGGACCGCCGCGCCTGCTCGGTACCGACGTCCACCGGCCGCGTCGCGGCCCGCAGGTCCGCCCCGTCGATCGGCGTCGCGGAAGACAACGCCAACAGCACCGCCTGCCCCGCTGCACGCCTGGCCGGCCAGGGAATCGGCGACCTCGCAGTCGGCATGGGAGACTCCCTCGGCAGTCCCTCCACGACCACCGCCACCGCACAGCACGAGGTGTCGGGGCTGCTGGTCCACTTGGGCGGCGCCACGGAAGTCGCACGCAGCGTCCGCATGCCGTAACCGGTCCGCAGCTCATCAGCGGCCGGCACGTCAGGCGATCGTCACCCGCTCTGTCCTCCCGCGGCAACGAGCGGCGAAAGCGGCTCCTGCCGCCAAGTCCCCTGCGCCGCAACCCCCTTCGTCGCCCGCCGCTTCCACGGCTCGTCTCCGCGCCCGGCCGCCGACCTGAACGTGAGCCTGTCGCGCGCCGGCCACCGCCGTCGGCGTGCCGATCGGCTCACTCGTCGGTCGGCGCACCGGCTGGCGCGGCCCGTTCGGGGCGCTGGCACTCCTCTCAGCCCTCACCCGTCCGACTGGGTTCACTGTCAGGAAGGGCGAAACGATCGGGTTCGCCGTCAAGCGCCTCGATTGGATGACAAAGGGCAGGGGCGTTTCCCGGGACAGGGTTGCCGTAAGAACTATACCGATATATCGTTGAAGCATCGCGACAGATCAACGATGGAATGGAGTGAGAGCGATGCGTACCCACGGATACGAGCGCGGACACGGCGGACACGGGCACGGCGGCCCCTTCGGGCACGGCCGGGGCGGCTTCGAAGGGCTGCGGGCGGCTTTCGGCCCGTTCGGGCCGGGCGGGCCGGGCGGGTCCGGTGGCCCGGGCGGTCCGTTCGGGCCGGGCTTCGGCTTCGGTCCCGGCGCCTGGGGCGGGCGAGGGCGCGGCGGCCCCAGGGGCCGGGCGCGCCGCGGTGACGTACGGGCGTCGATCCTGGCCCTGCTGAAGGACCGGCCGATGCACGGTTACGAGATGATCCAGGAGATCGCCGAGCGCAGTGGCGGCGTCTGGAAGCCCAGCCCGGGCTCGGTCTACCCCACCCTCCAGCTGCTGGAGGACGAGGGTCTGATCGTCAGTGAGAGCGAGGGCGGCAAGAAGCTGTTCTCCCTCACCGAGGCGGGCCGCGCCGCGGCCGGCGAAGGTCCCGAGGCGCCCTGGGAGGAGGCCTCGCGCGGGGTCGACTGGGAGGCCCTCAACGACATCCGGCAGGCCGGCTTCGGGCTGATGGAGGCCTTCGGGCAGGTCTGGAAGACGGGCAGCAAGGAGCAGCGGGAGAAGGCGCTCGCCGTCATCGGCGATGCCCGCAAGAAGCTGTATCTGATCCTGGCCGACGAGGACTGACCCGCCTCGCGTCCCGGCCCGGCACCCGGCGAGGTGCCCCCGCGGAGCGATCCGCGGGGTGATCCGCGGGGTGATTCGCAGGGCGCCTTCGTCCGCCCGCGGGCGAGGGCCGGGGTCAGTCGAGCCGTCGTATCGCTGCCGCGTCGAACAGGTCCCACGCGCGCGGCAGGGCGCTCTCGTCGTGGCAGTGCCACGCCGCCCAGAACAGATCGGCGGGCAGCGCGTCCTCCGGGGCGTACACCCGGTACACGTACTGCCTGCCGTCGACGGCCGGCAGTGCGACCAGCCAGCATCTGCTCCCCATGCCTGTGGGACCGACGGGCCGGTGCGCGGGTTGCCCCCGGGGGCGTGCGACGCCGGGATGCGCGCCCCCGAAAGTCGTGCCTCCAAGGGGCGTGTCCCCAGGGGCCGACGCCGTGGTCTCCTCCGTAAGGAGGAGACCACGGCGTGTGATATCCCCTTCGCGTGGGACGCGAAAATGGTTCCCTTCGGGGATGACCCGGCCGAAAGAGGCTGATGAGCTGGGAGTTGTGCAATCCCGTATCCCCCGGCAGGCGGCCGGTGAGCAAGGCGGCCGGCGCCCGGACGGAGCCGGTCACGAGGTCCGGGCCGAGGCCGAGCTGGCGTCGGTGGTCTCCGCCGCGCGCCGCCGCGCGGTGCGGGACGGAGACCGGCACGTCGACACGGCCCATCTGCTCCACTCCCTCCTGGAGTACGACCCGCAGGCGCGGGCCGTACTCGGTGAGGGACCGCATCTCGCCCGGCTGCTCGGCTACCTCGTGCAGCGCAGCATCGGCTACGGCCTGCGCTGGCAGGGCACCGTGGAGGACTCCGGCGCCGTCCCCGTCGTGACCGAGGCCGCGGGCTTGTCGCCGCTGGCCGCCGCGGCCATGGAGCACGCCGGTGAGCTCGCCGCCCGGCGCGGCGGGGGCCGGGCCCGCGGCGTCGATCTGCTCGCGGCGATCGTCGTGGACCCGCAGGCCCGGGCCGTCGAGGTGCTCTGCCGCGCCGGAATCGACCCCCGGACGGTGTTCGCCCGCGCCGGGGAGCATGCCGGGCCGGTTCATGACGGGGGCGCCCCGGGACCACCCGGCACGTCCAGCCGGTGAGACAGGTGTCATCGAGGGTGACGGTCATGTCGTCGCCTGTCATCATGGGCCGGTGCATACGTCTGACAGCAGTCGCGGCAGTCGAGGCAGCCGCGGCAAGGGCGCCGGGCTCGGCCTCGCGCTCGTGTCCGCGGTCGCCTTCGGAGGCTCCGGTGTCGCGGCCAAGCCGCTGATCGAGGCGGGTCTGGACCCACTCCACGTGGTGTGGCTGCGCGTGGCGGGCGCGGCCCTGGTGACGCTGCCGCTCGCCGTGCGCCACCGCGCGCTGCTGCGGCGCCGCCCCGGGCTGCTGACCGGTTTCGGACTGCTCGCCGTGGCCGGCGTCCAGGCCTGCTACTTCGCCGCGATCTCCCGTATCCCCGTCGGCGTCGCCCTGCTCGTCGAGTACCTGGCACCCGCCCTCGTGCTCGGCTGGGTGCGGTTCGTGCAGCGGCGGCCGGTGACGCGCGCCGCCGCGCTCGGCGTGGTCCTCGCGGTCGGCGGGCTCGCCTGTGTCGTCGAGGTCTGGTCGGGCCTGGGCTTCGACGCTCTCGGCCTGCTGCTCGCCCTCGGTGCCGCCTGCTGCCAGGTCGGCTACTTCGTCCTGTCCGACCAGGGCGGCGACGCCGGCGACGAGGCGCCCGATCCGCTCGGCGTCATCGCGTACGGGCTGCTGGTCGGCGCGGCCGTGCTCACCGTCGTGGCCCGCCCCTGGACCATGGAGTGGTCCGTGCTCGCGGACACCGCCTCCATGGACGGCACCCCCGTCGCCGCCGGTGTGCTGCTGGCCTGGATCGTGCTCGTCGCCACGGTCGCCGCCTACGTCACCGGCGTGCTCTCCGTACGCCGCCTCTCGCCGCAGGTCGCCGGTGTCGTGGCGTGCCTCGAAGCGGTCGTCGCCACCGTCCTGGCCTGGGTGCTGCTCGGCGAGCACCTCTCCGCGCCGCAGCTCTTCGGCGGCGCGGTGGTCCTGGTCGGCGCCTTCATCGCGCAGTCGTCGGCACCCGCCGAGGGTGGCGCGGACCCGGTGGCG
Organism: Streptomyces sp. NPDC006134; assembly: GCF_040628835.1. NCBI lineage: Bacteria > Bacillati > Actinomycetota > Actinomycetes > Kitasatosporales > Streptomycetaceae > Streptomyces > Streptomyces sp. NPDC006134. Next base: position 28,267 of record NZ_JBEXTV010000015.1, read on the forward strand.
GTCGCCGGCCCGGAAAGGGAGTTGTCCGCCCGGGGGACGTCCGCCTAAGGTGCGGATCATGCACACGAACGCACTCGTTCTTCCGCCGCCCGCCGTCTGAGGCGGGCCCTCCGGAACATGCCCGGCGTGCCGCCGGGCAGAACGGTGCTGCCCGCAGACGAAGTCCGCGGACCCCGTGCGACGGCCCGAACGGCCCCGGGGTCCTTCCCGAACTTCCGCGCCCCAGGCGCGTCTGCGGAGAGAACTCGTGTCGAATGCCGTCTCCGGCCTGCCCGTCGGGCGTGGCCTCCTCTATCTGATCGTCGCCGGTGCCGCGTGGGGCACCGCGGGCGCCACCGCCTCGCTGGTCTACCGAACCAGTGACATGGGGCCCGTCGCCCTCTCCTTCTGGCGCTGCGCGTCCGGGCTGGTGCTGCTGCTCGCCGCCCGCCTGCTGCTGCGCCCGCGGATCCGGACCGGTGGGTCCGGTCCGTTCGGTGGGTCCGGTCCGTCCGGCGGGTCCGGTCCGTCCGGCGGGTCCGGTCCGTCCGGCGGGTCCGGTCCGTCCGGCAGGTCCGGGTTTTCCGGCGAGTCCGGTCCGTCCGGCAGGTCCGGGTTTTCCGGCGGGTCCCGTTCATCCGGCAAGTCCGGTCTGTCCGCCGGGGCTTCCGGGTTCGCCAGGTCTGCCGGGACTGTTGGGTCTGCCAAGACTGCCGGGTCTGCCAAGACTGACGGGTCCGCCAAGACTGCCGGGTCTGCCGGGTCTGCCGGGACGGCCGAGACCGTGCCGCTCGGCCGCAAGGTGGTGCGGGCCACGGTCACCGGGCTGGGTCTCGCGGTGTTCCAGACCGCGTACTTCGCCGCGGTGGAGTCCACCGGGCTCGCCGTGGCCACCGTCGTCACCCTCGGCGCCGGTCCCGTGTTCATCGCGGTCGGCGCGCGGCTGACCCTCGGGGAGCACCTCGGCCGGGGCGGGACGGCCGCCGTCACCGGAGCGCTCACGGGACTGGCCGTACTCGTCCTCGGCGGCGGCAGCGCCACCGTGCGCCCGTGGGGCGTGCTCTGCGCGCTGCTGTCCGCGGCCGGCTACTCGGTGATGACGCTGCTGACCCGGCGCTGGGGCCGGGACGGCGGGGCGGACGCCGCCGCGACGTCCGCCGGGGCGTTCGCCGTCACCAGCCTGTGCCTGCTGCCCTTCGCCCTGGCCGAGGGCCTGGTGCCGCACACCGGCCGGCCGCTCCGGCTCCTCGGGCTGATGGCGTACGTCGCCGCGGTCCCCACGGCCCTCGCCTACGGCCTGTACTTCGCGGGCGCCGCCGTCGTACGGTCGGCCACCGTGTCCGTGATCATGCTGCTGGAACCGGTCGCCGCGGCGGCGCTCGCGGTGCTCCTGCTCGGCGAGCACCTCACGGCGGCGACCCTGGCCGGCACCCTGCTGATGCTCGGTTCGGTCGCGGGGCTCGCGGCGGCGGAGGCGCGGGACGCGCGGGCGGTGACCGTGTGACCGCCTGAGGGCGAGAGGGCGGGGGCGGGGCCGGTCGGTCCGAACCGTCCGCCCCCGCCCCCTGGTCAGGCTTCGCGGCGGCGCAGCAGGTGGGCGCGGGCCGCCGCGTCGCCCGGCCCGTCGCGCCGGGCGAGACCGGCCGCGATCCGGTCCTGGACCTCCTCGGACCGCTTGCCCGCGTACTTGAACTTCGCCCGCACGCCGGTCACTTCGAGCCGCAGGCCGCGGATGCCGGACAGCATGCGGCCGTACGGGGCCTCGCCCGCCGTGGCCCGGGCCGAGCCGCCCTCCGGCTGGAAGTGCCCGACCTGACGGTTCAGCAGCTCCGCCTTTTCGGCCGGATCGTCCACGACATGGGCGCGGCAGCGGAGCTGGACCGCCGCGTAGAAGCTGGTCGGGACGCCGTGCTCGGGCGGCTCGTCCGGCGCGGCCTGCCAGGGGCCGGGGATGTAGGTGTAGTCGTCGACCACGCTCAGCAGCACGTCCGGGTCCGCCTCCAGCGCGCGCCACAGCGGGTTGGGGCGGGCGAGATGGGTGACCGCCTCGCCGCGCCCGGCGTCGTAGGCGAAGTGCAGGGGCTGGACGTGGGGCGGGTCACCGGGCAGGCCGTTGACGGCGAGCTGCCCGAAGTCGTGGACCGCCAGCCACCGCTGCCACTCGGCGTCCTCACGGGGTGCGTCCCAGGGGTGGATCAGCATCACAGCTCCATCAGGTAGCCGGGCAGCTCGGTGCCGGGGGCCAGGCGCGGGTCGGGGACCGGTGCCTCGTAGCCCTTGCGCAGCGGGAGGACACCGGCCCAGTGGGGGAGGGCGTAGTCCTCCGGCTCGTCGTTGACGCCGCCGGTGCGGAGCTTGGCGGAGACCTCGTCCAGGTCGAGGCGGATGACGGCGGTGGCGGCCAGCTCCTTCTTGTCGGCCGGCCGGCAGTCGCGGGAGCGGCCCGGTACGACGTGGTCGACCAGGGCGTCCAGGGCCAGGAGCTTCTCCTCGGGGTCCGTCACGTCGTACGCGGTGCCGTGCACCACCACGGAGCGGTAGTTGACCGAGTGGTGGAAGCCGGAGCGGGCCAGCACCAGCGCGTCGACGTGCGTGACCGTCAGGCACACCGGGAGGCCCGGGTCGGCCTGTCCGGCCATGCGCAGCGGGCGCGAGCCCGTCGAGCCGTGCACGTAGAGCCGCTCGCCGACCCGGCCGTACAGCGTCGGCAGGACCACCGGGGCGCCGTCGCGGACGAAGCCGAGGTGGCAGACGTAGCCCTCGTCGAGTATCGCGTGCACCAGGTCCTTGTCGTACGAGGCGCGGTTCGCGGAGCGGGTGGGGACGGTGCGGTCGGTGCGGGCGTAGGCGGTGGCGGCGCCGGGTGGTGTCTGCTGCGTCCCCTGCATGGCGGTCTCCATTGCACTAGTGCATAATTGGCTTTGTGCTAGGAGAATATCGGATCACCGGGCGGCGTGCCGCAGAGATTTCCGCGAGCGTCGAGCGGGCGGTCGCGTGCGGGGAGCTGGGGCCTGGTCAACTTCTCCCGCCCATGCGGGAGTTGGCGGATCGGCTCGGTGTGAACCCCAACACCGTCGCGGCCGCCTACCGCACCCTGCGCGAGCGCGGGGTGATCGAGACTGCCGGGCGGCGCGGCAGCCGGGTGCGGGCCAGGCCGGCCACCACCGGGCGCGAGTTCATCCGGGTGGAGGTGCCGGAAGGGGCGCGGGACGTGTCCACCGGCAACCCGGACCCGGCGTTGCTGCCCCCGCTGGGGCCGGCCTTCGCCGCGGCGGCGGAGCAGGCCGACCGGGAACCGGTCCTGTACGGGGACGCGCCGGTGGAGCCGGAGCTGGAGCGCCTCGCGCGGGCCGAGCTGGACGCCGACGGGGTGCCGGACGGGCCCGTGGCCGTCGCGTCCGGTTCGCTGGACGCCATGGAGCGGGTGCTGGCGGCACACCTGAAGCCGGGGGACGCCGTCGCGGTGGAGGACCCGGGGTGGGGCAGCCTGCTCGACCTCGTCCCGGCGCTCGGGCTGCGCACGGTGCCCGTCGGCGTCGACGACGACGGGCCGCTCCCCGACGACGTGCGCCGCGCCCTGGCCGCCGGGGTACGGGCCCTGATCGTCACCGACCGGGCGCAGAACCCGACGGGCGCCGCGCTGAGCGCCCCACGCGCGCGTGCGCTGCGGTCCCTGCTCCGGGAGTATCCCGGGACGCTGCTCGTCGAGGACGACCACGGGCACCGGATCGTCGACCTGCCCCTGCACCCCCTCGCCGGCGCGACCCGCAGCTGGGCCTTCGTCCGCTCCGCCGCCAAGGCGTACGGCCCCGATCTGCGGCTCGCCGTGCTCACCGGGGACGCCGTCACGCTCGACCGGGTCCGCGGACGGCAACGGCTGGGCCCGGGCTGGGTCAGCCGGATCACCCAGCGGGCCGTGGCGCGGCTGTGGGCCGACGGGGCCGTGGACGCGCGGGCGGTGGCGGCGGCGTACGGCCGTCGGCGGGACGCCCTGATCGACGCGCTCGCGCGGCGCGGGGTCACGGCGCACGGCCGCAGCGGCATGAACGTCTGGATCCCCGTGCCGGACGAGACCGGTGCCGTCGCCCGGCTGCTGCACGCCGGCTGGGCCGTCGCCCCCGGCGCCCGCTTCCGGATGCACGCCCCGCCCGGCATCCGGATCACCGTCTCGTCGCTGGGCGTGGAGGAAGCGGGCCCTCTGGCGGACGCGGTGGCTTCCGCGCTGGGGGCGGGGACGGGGCGGAGCCGCGTCTGAGGGGCGGGGCGGGCCGTACTCGTTCCGCGTGCTCGTGGTGCCCACGTGCTCGTGGTGCCCGCGTGCTCGTGGTGCCCGCGTGCTCGTGGTGCCCGCGTGCTCGTGGCACCCACGTGCCCGTGGACCTTGCGCGCCTGTGGAACCTACGCGCCCGTGGACCTTACGCGCTTGCGGAACGCGCCTGCCCTCTCTCCCGCGCCTCCTGCCGGACGCCCGCGTTCCCGGCCGGTGCCGGTGCCGGTGCCGGTGCCGGTGCCGGTGCCGCCGTCGGTCCGCTCCCGCGCATCCGGACCCGCGAGCCCCGGTCCCGGTTCCGGCCCCGGCCCTGTCCGCTCCCGGGCCGGGCCTGCGTCAGCGCCGCGCCCGCCAGGACGATCAGCGCGCCCACCGGTGTCGACCACGCCAGGGGCTCGCCGAGGAGGGCGACGCCCGCGGCCGTGGCGATGACCGGGATGAAGTACGTGACCATCTGGGCGGTCGTCGGGCCGACCTCGGCGACCAGGCCGTACTGGACGAGCACGGCGAAGCCGGTGCCGAGCGCGCCCAGCGCCGCGACCGCCAGCAGGGGAACGGCAGGGAAGCCGTCCGGCACCGTGGTGAACAGCGGCGTCACCACGGCGAGCTGGAGCGTGGCGAGCAGCAGCTGAGCCCCCGTCAGGGACAGGTTCGAGTGGCCGGTGCCGGCCAGGGTGCGGCGGACGTGGATCCAGCCGACGGGGTAGCTGAGGGAGGCGAGCAGGGCCAGTGCCGTGCCCGTGGCGTCCAGGCCGTCGAAGCCCTGCCAGACGCCGAGCACGGTCAGGACTCCGAGGAAGCCGATGCCGAGCCCCGCCACCCGCAGCCGGGTGGGCCGGTCCTCGGACAGGGCGACGAGGGACAGGGCCATGCCCCACAGCGGTGAGGTCGCGTTGCAGATGCCCGCGAGCGTCGACGGGATCGTCAGCTCCGCGTAGGCGAACAGGGAGAACGGCAGCGCGTTGAGCAGGAACCCGGCGATCGTCAGATGCGCCCACGTCCGGGCGCCGCGCGGCAGCCGCTCCCGCTTCACCGCCATCGCCGCGGCGAGCACCGCCGTACCGAACACCAGCCGGCCGAGCGTGACCTGGAAGGGGGCGTACCCCTCCGTGCCCACCTTGATCAGGAGGAAGCTGAAGCCCCAGACCAGGGAGAGGGCGGCGAAGCGCAGCCGCCAGTCGAGAGCGGGACGGGAGGAGGGGCGGGCCGAGGCCCGCGGCGCGGTGGTGTCGCTCATGGCGGCCATGATGGTACAGACGTTCGTGTAGCACAATCGAGAATTAGCGCGCGGTATCTCGTAGTATTGCTTACATGTTGAACCTGGAGCGCCTGCGCACCCTCGACGCCCTCGCCCGGCACGGATCGGTCAGCGGTGCCGCCGAAGGGCTGCACATCACGACGTCGGCCGTCTCCCAGCAGATGTCCAAGCTGGAACGCGAGGTCGGCCAGCAGCTCCTCGCCAAGAACGGCCGCGGCGTACGGCTGACCGACGCGGGGCGGCTGCTCGCCGAGCACGCGGCGCGCATCCTGTCGCAGGTGGCCCTCGCCCAGTCCGATCTGGAGGCGCACCGCGGGCAGGTCGTCGGCGAGCTGCGGCTGTCGGCGTTCCCGACCGCCGCGCGCGGATTGTTCCCCGCCGCCCTCTCCGCGCTGCGCGCCGCGCACCCCGCGCTGCGCATCCGCTCCTGCGAGCTGGAGCCGGAGCGCGGCATCGCCGGTGTGGTGCGCGGCGACCTCGACCTCGCCGTGGTCCTCGACTGGTACAACAAGCCGCTGCCCGTCCCCGACGGCCTGGTCAAGGCGCCGGTCCTGGACGACCCCGCCGAGGTCGCCATGCCGGCCGGCCACCGGCTCGCCGGCCGCGACGAGGTGGACCTCGCCGAGTTCGCCGAGGAGGAGTGGATCACCTGGGGCGAGGGCGAGTTCTGCCACGAGTGGCTGCTGTTCACCCTGCGCTCGAAGGGGATCGAGCCGGTCGTCGGCCACCGCGCCGCCGAGACCCACACCCAGCTGGGGCTGGTCGCCGCGGGGCTCGGCGTGTGCATCGCGCCGCTGCTCGGGCGCCATCCGGTGCCCGACGGGGTCGTCACCGTCCCGCTGAAGCAGCGCGTGCGCCGGCACGTGTACGTCGTCTGGCGCGCGGACGCCGACCGCCGCCCCTCGATCCGGGCGGCCGTGGAGGCGCTGCGGGCGGCGGGGGAGGAGGTGGGGGCCGGTTGATCCGGGCCCGTTCGACGCCATGGTCCCCCTCGACGCCCTCGGGGTCTGCGGCGCCCACGGCGCCCACGGCGCCCACGGCGACGCCGGCTCGGGGGACCCGCCGGCAGGCCTGCGGACGCGACGAGGACGCGTGACCTCGTCTCCTTCACACCGCGGTGTCCGGCACGTTGACAGGACGTCACACCGATCCCATCCTGGGAGCGCTCCCACGGCGGTGGCCCGACCACCGCATCGCACGGCCGCACCACATCGCACCGTACGACCGCATCGCACCGTACGACCGCATCGCACTGTACGACCGCATCGCACTGTACGGCCACATCGCACCGTACGACCGCACTACACCGCACCGTTTCCACGCACCGTTCCCCGTGCCACCGCGCGGAGCGCCCCGCTGCCGCGCCGGCACCCCGCCCGTCCGGTGGCACGGTCCGGCATCCGCTGCCCGTCCGTGCCGCGGACCTCCGAGGGAGGGCCCACGTGCCACGACCGCAGAGACCCGGCCGACCGGCCGGTACCGGCCTTCGCCACACCCCGAGAACCGGACCCCGCCGCCTTGCGCGCACCGCGACCGTCCTGGCCGCCGCGTTCGCCCTGCTGCCCCTGGTGGGCACCGCGGGCGCCGCGCCCGCGGCACCGCGGACGGCCGCCGCCGCGGACGTCGCCGTCCGGGTCAACACCCAGGCGTCGCTGGGCAGGCTGACCGACGTCGCCCGCGGCGTCAACGCCGCCGTCTGGGACGCGCACATGAACGACCCCGAGGTGGCCGGCCTGATGAAGGCGGCCGACGTCGGGGCGATGCGCTACCCCGGAGGCTCCTACGCCGACATCTACCACTGGGAGACCCACACGGCGCCCGGCGGATACGTCGCCCCCGGCACCGGATTCGACGCCTTCATGGGCACCGTTCGCGCCGCCGGCGCCCAGCCGATCCTGATCGCCAACTACGGCTCGGGAACGCCCGAGGAGGCGGCCGGCTGGGTCAGGTACGCGAACATCACCAAGGGCTACGGCGCGAAGTACTGGGAGATCGGCAACGAGATCTACGGCAACGGCCACTACGGCAACGGCTGGGAGCACGACGAGCACCCCGACAAGAGCCCCCGCGAGTACGCCCGCAACGTCCGCGCCTACGCCAAGGCCATGAAGGCCGTCGACCCGACGATCAAGATCGGTGCGGTCCTCACCACCCCGGGCCACTGGCCGGACGGTGTCGTCGGCGAGGGCGACCCGGGCGACTGGAACCACACCGTGCTCTCCGAGACCGCCGACGTCATCGACTTCGTGAGCGTCCACTGGTACGCGGGCGGCGCGGACACCACCGCCGACGCCGCCATGAGGAGGCTGTCCGGGCTGCCCGGCGAGCTGCGGGAGGTGCGGGCCCAGCTCGACCGGTACGCCGGCGCCGACTCGCCGCGCATCGGCATCGCCCTCACCGAGATCAACACCAACACCGGCGGCGCCCGGCTCACCGCCCGCCCCAACGGCCTGTTCGCCGCGGACGCGTTCCTGACGGCCCTGGAGAACGGCGTCTTCACCGTCGACTGGTGGAACACCCACAACGGCGCCGGGCAGATCACCACCGTCGACGGCGAGACCGACTACGGCGACATGGGGATGCTCTCCAGCGGCGGCTGCACCGGCGACGTCTGCGAACCGCCGCCCAACACGCCGTTCCACCCCTACTACGGCATGAAGATGACCGCCGAACTGGGCACCACGGGCGACACCCTGGTCGCCGCCGCCTCCTCCGCGCAGGATGTCTCCACCCACGCCGTGCACCGTCGCGACGGGCGCCTGAGCGTCCTGCTCATCAACAAGAACCCGGACGCGGCGCGGACCGTGGACCTCGAGTACGCGGGCTTCACCCCGTCCGGCGCCGCACCCGAGGTGAGCCGCTACGCGCGCGGCGACAGCGACGTCACCGATGTCTCCGGAGGCGACGCGTCCGCCTCCCGGGTCACCGTGCCGCCGTACGGGATGCTCGCCGTCACCCTCAGTCCGAAGGCCGGCACCGGGCCCGGGGCCTCGGCCGCCGGGACCCCGGGCACCCCCCGGCTGGAGGCGGTGACCGACACCACCGCGCGCCTGTCCTGGCAGGGCGCCGAGGGCGCCGCCCGCTACCTGGTCCAGGAGCGCGACGGCGCCCACACCCGCCTGGTCGGCGAGACCACCGGCACGTCCGTGACCCTGCGGAACCTGCCCCCGGGCAGCACCCACACGGTCAACGTGCTGGCGGCCGACGCCTCGGGACGGCTCTCCGCCCCGTCCGCTCCGCTGACCTTCACCACCGGCACCCCGTCGGACGCCGCCTGCGCGGTGACGTATCACCGCGACACGAGCTGGGGCAACGGCTTCGTGGCCACGGTCACCGTCCGGAACCTCTCGGACACCCCGATCACCGGCTGGACCGTCGACTGGGAGTGGCCGACCGACCGGCAGTCGGTCTCCTCCGGCTGGAACGCCACGTTCCACCAGACCGGCCGGCACGTACGGGTGACCGCTCCCGAGGGCGCGGGGCCGCTGGCCCCGGACGGCGGGTCGGCGGTCTCGTTCGGGTTCGTCGGCGCCAACGACGGCCCCAACCCGGATCCGCGGGTCTTCCGCCTCAACGGCACCGCCTGCTCGACCGGCTGACGACCGGCCCGGACCGGCCGGGACCGGGGCGCCGGACGACCGCCTCCCGGCGGGCCGGCGCCCCGGCGGCATCGGGACGACGCCGGCCCTCCGGGAGACGGGGGCGGCGTGACGGCGGCTCAGCAGGCGGAGCGCTCCTCGTCGGCTGCCGGGCTCGGTTACTCCGCTCACTTCGCGCCGGGGGCTGGAAGCGAGGGGCGCACCCGCCGGGAGCCTGCGTCGGAGGCGCGTGGCGCGAGCGGGATCGGTACGGAGCTTGGTGAGAACCCGTCAGCTCTCGGGGTGGGCGTAGCCGTGTTCGACCGGTGCGCGTCCGAGGCCGAGGACTTGGTGGGCGGTCTTCTGGGCGGGGTGAGCTTGTGGGGGGCGGCTGGTGTGGAAGCCGGCGACGATCGCGGGGTCGAGTACGTCGTTGTCCAGGCTGCGGAAGCCGAGGTCCGCCAGCGCACCGAGGCCGACGGCGCGCAGGTGGGCCAGGACATGGCCGTGGCGGCCAGGCGCCGGTCGTGGATCACGAATACGGCGGTCACGAACACGGCGGTCACGAATACGACGGTCACGAATACGACGAGTACCAATACGACAGTCACGAATACGACGAGTACGAGCGCGACGGCGCTCCCGGAGTTGCTGCGCCTCACCGGCCCCGGCATCCACGAGCAGATGGAGGCGCCGCCCGCCTCGTGGTGCTGAGCGGCCTCGGGCCCGAGGGGCTTGTGCACCACCCGGTTGGCGCCCTTGCCCCCGCAGACTCCCGGGAAAGCAGTGTGTGCGGCGGTAAGAACGGGCCAGAGCCGGTCCGGCGGACGGCACCCGTCATGCGAGGTCCGAGAGCGGAAGAGTTCATATGCCCAGCGCACGTTCCTTCGCGCGCCCCGGCCGGCGCCGGAGCGCGCTGGCGGCTTCTCTCGTGCTGTGGGGATGCACTGCTGTGGCTGTGTTCTCAAGCGAACCAGCGGTCGGTGGCAAACCTGGAGATCCGGTGCAACGGGAGATGGAGAGGCTGGTGGGCGAGGGCGGCTTCCCCGGGGCACTGGCAGCCTTCACCGGGCGCGACGGACACACCCGTGACTACACGGCAGGCACCGCCGACCTGGCCACCGGCGCGCCGGTGCCGGCCAACGGGCACATCCGCGCGGCCAGCAACACCAAGGCGTTCACCGCAGTGGTCGTCCTGCAACTGGTGGGCGAGGGCACCGTCGGCCTGGACACACCCGTCGATACGTATCTGCCTGCCCTGGTCCGAGGAGAGGGCATCGACGGGCGTCGCATCACGGTACGACAACTGCTCCAGCACACCAGCGGCCTGCCCGATTACACCGACTCCCTGGGCGGCGACTCCTTCGCCCGCCGTCACGTCTATACCGAACCACGCGAACTGCTCGACCTGGCTCTTGCCCACAGAGCCCGCTTCGCTCCGGGCAGCCGGTGGGAGTACAGCAACACCAACTACATCGTGCTCGGACTGCTGATCCAGAAGATCACCGGCCGCCCGGTGGCCGAGGTGATCACCCGCCGGGTCGTCGAGCCGATCGGGCTGCGCCACACCTATTTCCCCGCCGTCGGGGACCAGCACATCGACGGGCCGCACCCGAAGGGCTACCACGCCGTCGAACCCGGTCAGGCGTTGCGTGACATCACCGTGATGGACCCGTCCTGGGGATGGGCGGCCGGCCAGCTCATCACGACGCCGCGTGACCTCAACCTGTTCTTCACCGCCCTGCTGCGCGGCGAACTGCTCAAGCCGCGGCAACTACGGCAGATGCGCACCACGACCGGTACGACGGGTCTGTGGCCCGGGGCCCGGTACGGGCTGGGACTGGTCAGTACCCCGCTCAGTTGCGGCGGCCTGGCTTGGGGGCACGGTGGGGACATCGACGGCTACCACACGCGCGGCGGCACCACCGACGACGGACGCTCCGTCACCCTCACGGTGACCGCCCTGCCCACCGCCCTGCCCGCGGCCAAGGCCAAGGAACGGCATGTGCTGTCCCTCGTCGATACCGCACTGTGCCGGTGATCTGCCGCGGCCACCCTGGAAATTCCGCGCCGCCTCTCCAGGCACACCGTCCGTTCCCAGGCCGCCACGGGCACCGGCCTCGAAGCCCGCATCCCGGAGGAAAGCCGGTGCCTGGTACCTGGTGTCCGGTGCCTGACGCCCTGGGCGCGTGCGCGCGAGCAGGAGCCGGCACGTCGTCGCTCAGGTGCCGGCCGCCCGACGGCGGTCGAGGGCGGACGGAGGATCAGCCGGTTCGGTGCAGGGTCTCCCACACGGTGTCAGAGCGCAGGGGCAGAGCGGTGAAACGGTGACCGGTCGCGTCCCGCACGGCGTTGGCGAGAGCGGGGGCCACGGGATTGAAGGGCAGTTCACTCATGGGTTTGGGGGCCGGTGGTGCGCCGTCCATGGGGGGCTGGACGAGGTGGACAGTGGCCGGGGGGAGGTGGCCGAAGCCGGGGATGGTGTAGCTGCGCAGGTCGGGAGTGGTGATGTGGCCGCTGGAGTCGGTGCGCAGTTCTTCCCACAGGGTGGTGCCGACGCCCTGGGTGACGGCTCCTTCGATCTGGGCCCGGCACTGCGCGGGATCGAGGAGGTGGCCGGCATCGGCAGCGTGCACACTGTCGACGATGCGCACCTGCCCGGTCGCGGGGTCCACGGTGACGCGGAACCACTGACCGCAGACCGCCAGGGACGGGATCATGTCGTCGGCGACGGCGCAGCCGTCGGCGCGCAAGGGGACTCCGGCCGCCCGGGCACGGGGATGGACCTCGGCCAGCGGGAGAGGGGTTCCGGCGCAGTCGATGGTCTCGTGGTCCAGCCGGCATGCGGCGGGATCGGCGGCGGGGTGGCGGGTGGCGGCCCAGTCCAGCAGCTGCCGGGTCAGTGCTTGGCAGGCGTGCACGACGGCCTGCCCGGCCAGCAGCACCCCGGTGGAGGCGAAGCCGCCGGTGTCGTGGTCGAGCAGATCGGTGTCGGCCTGCCGCAGGTGGACGTGGGCCGGGCAGGTGTTCAGCGCCTGGGCGGCGATGTGCAGCAGGGTGGTACTGGTGCCGCTGCCGAATTCCGGTGCGCCGGTGGTCAGGGTGTAGTGGCCGTCGGGGCGCAGGGCGATGGACGCCCGGGCGATGTGGCCGTCCGCGGGCAGGGTGTGCAGCGCCGCGACGGCCAGCCCTTCACCGACCAGCCCGCCCCGGACCGCGGGGGAGGGCCGTTCTCGCAGGCGCTGGGCGCGGGCGGTACGCAGGGTGTCGAGGCAACGGGACAGGCCGTGGTCCATCACCGGGTGCCGGCCGGCGACGCCGGGGAACGGCGCGCGGTCTCCGGGGCGCAGCAGGGCGCGTTCGCGGACGGTGACCGGATCGAGGCCGAGGGTGCGGGCGAGTTCGTCCAGGGCGGATTCGACGGCGAAGGTGACCTGCCCGGCGCCGTAGCCCCGGAAGGCTCCCGCGGGCACGTGGTGGGTGTGCACCGCGAAGCCGTCGACGGTGATGTTCGGGCACCGGTACAAGGCGATGCTTTCGCCGCAGGCGACCTGCAGGACGGCCGTGCCGTGATTGCCGTAGGCACCGGTGTCGGCGATCACCCGCAGTCGGAGGGCGGTGAGGGTGCCGTCGCGCCGGGCACCGAGGGTGACGCGCACCCGGAAAGGGTGGCGGGTGGTGGCGGCGGTCAGTTCTTCGGCGCGGGTGTACTCCCACTGCACCGGGCGCCCGGTGTGCAGGGCGGCCAGCATGGTGACGTCCTCGGTCAGCAGGTCCTGCTTGCCGCCGAAGGCGCCTCCCAGGCGCCCGGCGGTGACCTGGAGACGTCCGGGGGCCAGTCCGAACAGCTCGCACAGACGCCGGTGGACCAGGTGGGGGGCCTGGGTGGTGGTGCGCAGATGCATCCGGCCGTCGGGTGTGGTCCAGGCGCGGCTGGCGTGACATTCCAAGGCGGTGTGCTGCACCCGGTGCGTGGTGAAGGTGGCCCGGTAGACGGTGTCCGCCTCCCGCAGGCCCCGGCCGGTGTCACCGATGGCGTGGTGGACCTCGGCGACGATGTTGCCGCCGGGGTGCACCCGTACCGCGGTGTCCGCGAGGGCGGCCTCGGGATCGGTGACGGCCGGCAGGACGTGGTAGGTGACGCGGACGAGGCCGGCTGCCCGTTCGGCGGTGGCGGGGCTGTCGGCCACCACGACGGCGACGCGCTGGCCGACATGGCGCACCACGTCGTCCAGGACGCGCGTGTCGGCGGGGTCGTCATCGGCCCGTTCGTGCAGGGCGGTCGAGAAGCGGGCCAGGGGAGCGTGCCGGTGGGTCAGAACGGCGTGGACACCGGGCACGGCGAGCGCGGCGGTCGTGTCGACGGCGAGGACGCGGGCGTGGCGGTGCGGGGACCGTACCGGATGAACGTGCAGCAGCCCTTGCGGGGCCGGGGTGTCGAGGGTGAAGCGGGCCGCGCCCATGACCACATCGCCGGCCCACGGGTCGTAGCGCCCCGCGTCCTTCCCGCCGGGCCGGCCGGTGCGATCGGCGGCGGCCGGAGACGGACCGGGCGGATCCGCTCCGGTGTCCGCGGGGCCGGGGCGGGCGGCGCGCACGGCCTCGCCGATGGGGCGGTAGCCGGTGCAGCGGCACAGGTTGCCCTTCAGCGCCTGCGGCAGGTCGGCGAGCTGCCGCTCGGCCAGGGCAGCGGCGGTCATCACCAATCCGGGGGTGCAGTAGCCGCACTGGAAGGCGCGGGCCTGCGCGAACGCCTCCTGGACAGGGTGGAGCCGTGAGCCGGCGGCCAGCCCTTCCACGGTGGTCACGGAGCGGCCGTTGACGCGGTGCGCCGGGTACAGGCAGCTGTGCACGGGCATGCCGTCCACGTGCACGGTGCAGGCCCCGCAGTCGCCGGTGTCGCAGCCCTTCTTCACCCCGCTCCAGCCCTGGGCGCGCAGGTAGGTGCGCAGGCACTGCCCCGGCTCGGGCGGCTCGTGGACCTCGTGGTCGTTGACGCGGACGACGAAAGCCACGGGCTACACCTCACCGGCGGTCAGGTCCCGCAGTACCTCGTCGGCCAGGTGGAGGGCCATCTGCCGCCGCCAGGCCGGACAGCCGTGGACGTCGTCGGCGATCAGACCGGTCGGCAGGTGCTCGAGCAGCTCCCGGCGCAGGCGGGCCGCGGACGGCGGGCCGGAGAAGGTGAGGGTGACAGGCCGGCGGGTCGCGGCGGTGACCGTGACGGCCAGGTGCCGTGCGGCTGCCTCGCAGGTACCGGTGACCAGCGCGGCCGACCGTCCCAGCGGCCGCAGGCTCACCTGGCGCAGCGCACTGCGTTCTCCGAGCGCGGCGGCCGGCAGGGTCACCGAGCGCAGCAACTCGCCGGGACGCAGCGCGGTGGTTCCCGCCCCGGTCACGAAGTCGGCTGCCGGGATGTGCCGTTCGCCGCCGTCCGGTGCCTGTACCCGGCAGTGGCCGCGCAAGGTGACGGCCAGGGAGATCATGGGGCCGGCGGGGAGGGCCGCGCACAGGTTGCCGCCGACGGTCGCGACGTTCCACACCTTGAACGACGAGGAGAACGCGCGGCAGCAGGCGGCGATCAGCGCCCGTCCCTGCGGCCAGGGGGCGTCTGGCGTCTCGGCGAAGGACAGCAGCTCGGCCACCGTGCAGGTGGCCGCGACCTCCAGCCCTTCGCCGGTGGCTGCCAGCGGTTTCCATCCCAAGGCGGTTAGATCGCGCAGCCGCACGATCCCGGGCCCGGGCTCGGCGAACAGCGACGTGCCGCCCGCCAGCCACGCGTCCCCGCACGTCCACGGCAGCGCGCAGCGCGCGTCGACGACCTCACGCACCGATGCCAGGTCCATCCGTCCTTCTCACCCGGTCCTTCTCACCCGGTCCTTCTCACCCGGCTGGAGCCACCGACGCGGCCCGCCCCTTCTCCGCAGACCCCGCCGCTCTGTCCGTCACGGGAGTGATACGACCACTAAGACTGATATTTCCCATATATTCCTTTCCTTTCACCGGCAGTCTGGATCACTGTCCACCCGCCCTCCGTGACAATCGCGTGCGGGACGGCCCACGGCCGAGGAGCCGAAGCGTCGCATCGGAGCGTTCCCGCCGGTTGAGGCGGAGCTTCGGGGGGCGTCCGTCGTGACCTTGGCTCGGCGGCTCGGGCACTCCTCGCCGGCGATCACCCTCGGTTACTATGCTCACTTCGTGCCGGAGGCCGGCGGCAAGGGGTGCGGCACCATCGACGGACTGCTCGGGGAGCGGGGAGACCGGCACGCCGGCCGAGACTCCCCGGATTCTCCCCGGCGTCGTCGACCGGCGATTCCCGCCTCTGCGCTCCGAAGAAGCGGTCCGTGGATTGCAAGGCTGTAGAGATGGGTGACCTGGGAAAGTGCTGGAAGAGGTCGTAGCGACCCGCTATGTCACGCCCTTGCGTGAGGGCGGTTCGCTCCCCGGGATCGTCGAGGCCGACGATCTCGGCACGTACGTCATGAAGTTCACCGGCGCCGGACAGGGCCGCAAGACGCTCGTCGCGGAGGTCGTCTGCGGTGAACTCGCCCGCCGGCTGGGGTTCCGGGTGCCGCGGCTGGTGGCGATCGGCCTCGATCCGGTGCTGGGCCTCGGCGAACCCGACGAGCAGGTCCAGGAACTGCTCAAGTCCAGCGGCGGCACCAACCTCGGCATGGACTTCCTCTCCGGTGCCCTCGGTTTCGACCCGCTCGCCTTCGAGGTGAGCCCCCGGGAAGCCGGGCGGATCGTCTGGTTCGACGCGCTCGTGAACAACGTCGACCGTTCCTGGCGCAACCCCAACCTGCTGCGGTGGCGGGGCGAGCTGTGGCTCATCGACCACGGCGCGACCATGATCTGGCACCACAACTGGCCCGGCGCCGAGACCTCCGCCGCCCGCCCCTACGACGCCTCCGACCACGCCCTGCTGCCCTTCGCGCCGGACGTCGCCGCGGCCGCCGCCGAACTCGCCCCCCTGATCACCGAGGAACTCCTCGCCGAGGTCACCGCCGAGATCCCGGACGTCTGGCTGGCCGACGAGCCGGGCTTCGCCACGCCGGACGACCTGCGGCGGGCCTACGCGCGCCCGCTGCTGGCCCGTGCGGCCGTCGTCCACGAACGCATCCAGGGGGTCCGGTGACCGGCCGGCACGTCTTCGAGTACGCGCTGCTGCGCGTCGTACCGCGCGTCGAGCGCGGCGAGTGCATCAACGCCGGGGTGCTGGTGTACTGCCGCGCCAAGGCGTTCGTCGCCGCCCGCACCCACCTCGACGAGGCCCGGCTGCTGGCGCTCGACCCGGACGCGGACGTGTCCGGTGTCCGGGCCGCGCTGCGCGCCGCCGAGGGCGTGTGCGCCGGAGGCGAGGCGGCGGGGCAGGCCGCCCGTGACGACGCCGGCCGCCGCTTCCGCTGGCTCGTCGCCCCCCGCTCCACGATCGTCCAGCCGGGCCCGGTCCACACCGGCCTCACGGCCGATCCGGCGGCGGAGGCGGACCGGCTGCTCGAACTGCTCGTACGGTAGGCGGGACCCGGCTCGTACGGTGAGAGGGCCCGGCTCGTACGGTGAGCGGACCCGGCGGCCCGGACCGGGCAGGCCCGCGCGCGCCGGATGTCCGGGCCCGCACACGCCGGGTGTCAGGTCCGGCGGCGTCGCTTCAGCACCCAGCCGGCCGCCAGCGCGGCACCCGTGACGAACGTCAGGCCGATCCCGATGTCCCAGCCGGTCGGCCCGGTGGACGACGCGCCGCCGAGCCCGCCCTGGACGCCGCGCGTCGGCGCCGGAGTGGCGGACACCGTGGGACGCGGTGGCGCGGTCGTGGGCGCCGGGGTCGTGGGCGCCATGGTGGTGGGCGCCATGGTGGTGGGCCTCATGGTGGTGGGTGTCGCGGTCACGGGCGGCGCCGTGGGGCGCACGGGGCGGCTCGTGGCCGAGATGGTGGCGCCGGCGCCGCGCCGCGGCAGGGCCTCGCAAGCTATGCCGTCGTCCGGGCCCTGGTCCTCGTCGAGCCGGTTGGGGTCGCTCGGGTCGCTGTCGAACACCGCCTGCGCCTCCTCCTGAAAGGTGAAGTTCCGGCAGTCCAGGTCCTGAGCGTGCGCGGTGCCGGCCGGCGGCCCCGCCACCGCCATGGCGATCAGCAGGCCCGCGGCAGTCGTGCGAGGGCGCATGGACGCCTCCATTCCGGTCTTTTCCGGTACTTTCCGATGCCTTGCCTTACTTTCCGGCTCTTTCCGGTGCCTTCCGGTCATGTATGGCTCGCGCTTCGACGCTAGGGGCCGGGAGGTGTGGCGGCGCGGAGCCGTAGACCGTTCGGGTGGTGCGGCGCGTGGGTTCCGCGTGGCTTCCGGGGCGGGACGCGCAGGTAATGGATCACACCGTCCGGTGTCCCGTTGACACCGCGTGCCGGGGCTTCTAGCGTCACGTCTGCTGAAGGTACTAAGCGGTCGCTCACCACAGGGCGGGCCGCGGGAGCCGCATCCCTAGGGCGAGGAGAAGCAGCAATGTCCACCACTGAGCAGCGGGTCGCCGTCGTCACCGGTGCCGCGCGCGGCATCGGTGCCGCCACCGCCGTACGACTGGCCGCCGAGGGCCGCGCCGTCGCCGTGCTCGACCTCGACGAGGCCGCCTGCAAGGACACCGTCGAGAAGATCACGGCCGCGGGCGGCAAGGCCGTCGCGGTCGGCTGCGACGTCTCCGACGAGGCGCAGGTCGAGGCGGCCGTCGCCCGGATCGTCGAGGAGCTGGGCGCGCCCACGATCCTCGTCAACAACGCGGGCGTGCTGCGCGACAACCTGCTGTTCAAGATGAGCGTCTCCGACTGGGACACCGTCATGAACGTGCACCTGCGCGGTGCCTTCCTGATGTCCAGGGCCTGCCAGAAGCACATGGTGGACGCCGGTTTCGGCCGCATCGTCAACCTGTCCTCCTCCTCCGCGCTCGGCAACCGCGGCCAGGTCAACTACTCGGCCGCCAAGGCCGGTCTGCAGGGCTTCACCAAGACCCTCGCCAAGGAGCTCGGCAAGTTCGGCATCACCGCCAACGCCGTCGCCCCGGGCTTCATCGCCACCGAGATGACCAAGGCCACCGCCGAGCGCGTCGGCATGGGCTTCGAGGAGTTCAAGGCCGCCGCCGCCACGCAGATCCCGGTCCAGCGCGTCGGCGAGCCCGACGACATCGCCAACGCCATCGCCTTCTTCACGGGCGAGGCGGCCGGGTTCGTCTCCGGCCAGGTGCTGTACGTCGCCGGCGGACCGCTCGACTAGGGCCTCGGCAAGGGACAGGGACAGGGACATGACTTCCGCAGAACTCCCCGGGCTCTCGGGCAGGGTCGCGCTCGTCACGGGCGCCAGCCGCGGCATCGGCTACGGCGTCGCCGAGGCGTTCGTCGCGCGCGGCGACCGGGTGTGCATCACCGGCCGCAACGAGGACGCCCTGAAGGAGGCCGTCGACAAGCTCGGCGCCGACCGCGTCATCGGCGTCGCGGGCAAGGCCCACGACGAGGCCCACCAGGCCGCCGCCGTCGAACGCACGATGGAGGCCTTCGGCCGCGTCGACTACCTGGTCAACAACGCCGGTACGAACCCGGTGTTCGGGCCGATCGCCGACCTCGACCTGAACGTGGCCCGCAAGGTGTTCGAGACCAACGTGGTCTCGGCGCTCGGCTTCGCCCAGCGCACCTGGCACGCCTGGCAGAAGGAGAACGGCGGCGCGATCGTCAACATCGCCTCCGTCGCGGGGCTGTCGGCCTCGCCCTTCATCGGCGCCTACGGCATCAGCAAGGCCGCGATGATCAACCTGACCACGCAGCTGGCGCACGAGTTCGCGCCCAAGGTGCGGGTCAACGCCATCGCCCCGGCCGTGGTGAAGACCAAGTTCGCGGCAGCCCTGTACGAGGGCCGCGAGGAGGAGGCCGCCGCGGCCTACCCGCTGGGCCGGCTCGGCGTGCCCTCCGACATCGGCGGCGCCGCCGCGTTCCTCACCTCGGCGCAGTCGGACTGGATCACCGGCCAGACGCTGGTCGTCGACGGCGGCATCTTCCTCAACGCCGGCGTGGCCTGACCCGGACGCCCCGGCGCGGGACCGCCGCCGTCGGCGGCCCCGCGCCGGGGCCCGGGGCGTCGTTCCCGCGCACGAGCGCGCCCCGGACGGCACCCGGTCACGCCCTGGCCGCACGCATGACAACGTCGTCATCGCCCTCTTGATCGGAATGCCCGTTCGGAGGGGGGTCGACCGCGGGGGCGCTGCGGTATGGTCTGCCGACCTTGGTACGGCGGATCGAGGAGCGTGCGCGTGTTCAACCGGAACCGATGCCTGCGGCGGATGGCGGCCATCGCGTCCCTGTCGTCCCTGGTCGCCGGATGCGGCCTGGTGGGGCCCGGTGCCCCGGACGAGAAGCGCCCGATCCTCGTGGGCACCACCAGCGCCCCCAGCACGCTGGACCCCGCCGCCTCCTGGGACAGCTCCTGGGAACTGTTCCGCAACGTCTACCAGACGCTGTTGAGCTACCCGAACGGCGCGACCTCCCCCCGGCCCGACGCCGCCGAGGAGTGCGCGTTCACCGACGCCTCCCACCAGGTGTACCGCTGCGAGCTGCGCGAGGGCCTGACCTTCTCCGACGGGGGCGCGCTGGACGCCCGGGCCGTCAAGCACTCGGTCGACCGCATCCGCACGATCGGCCGCAACGGCGGCCCCGCCGGCCTGCTGGGCAGCCTGGACCGCGTCCGGGCGCCGAGCGAGCGCGAGGTCGTCTTCCACCTGAACAAGCCCGACGCCACGTTCCCGTTCGTGCTGGCCACGCCCGCCCTGTCGATCGTCGATCCCGACACCTACCCGGCCGACGCCGTGCGCGAGGACGGCGAGATCCTCGGCTCCGGCCCCTACACGCTCGCCTCGTACGAGGAGGGCCGGCAGGCCGAACTCGTGCGCAACGACCGCTACAAGGGCTTCGCCGAGCACCGCAACGAGGCGGTGACGATCCGTTACTTCCGGGACTCGGGCTCGATGGTGAGGGCACTGCGCGACCAGAAGATCCACGTCACCTACCGCGGTCTGGCCGCCGACGACATCATCGCCCTCCAGGGCACGGCCGGCCGGGACGAGGAACTCCAGCTGATCGAGGGCACCGGCACCGACATCAGCTACCTGGTCTTCAACCCTCGCGACCCGTGGGCGGGCCGCAAGGCGGTGCGCCGGGCCGTGGCCCAGGTGGTCGACCGGGCGGCGATCGCGCACAAGGTCTACCAGGACACGGTCGAGCCGCTGTACTCGATGGTCCCCACGGGCCTGACCGGCCACACCACGGACTTCTTCGACGAGTACGGCGACCCCAGCGCCGCCGAGGCCCGCGCGATCCTCACCCGCGCGGGCATCACCGGGCCCGTCCCGCTCACCCTGTGGTACACCACCGACCGTTACGGCTCCGAGACCGCCGCTCAGTTCGAGGAGCTGGAGCGGCAGCTGGAGGCGTCCGGCCTGTTCAGGGTCACCCTCCGGAGCAGCCCGTGGAAGACGTACGTGGAGGGCTACCAGAAGGGCCGCTACCCGGTGTTCGGGCGGGGCTGGTTCCCGGACTTCCCGGACGCCGAGAACTTCATCGCCCCGTTCGTCGGCGAGCAGAACGCGCTCGGCACGCCCTACCCGGCTCCGGAGATCACCGGCGACCTGCTGCCCCGCTCCCGCCGCGTGAGCGACCGCGCCGCCGTGGAGGAGGAGTTCGAGGAGGCCCAGCGGATCATCGTGGACGACGCACGGCTGCTGCCGCTGTGGCAGGGCAAGCAGTACGTGGCCGCCAGCGACGACATATCCGGCGCGGAGCGGGCGCTGGACCCGTCGACGGTCATGACGATGTGGGAGCTGCACCGCAAGACGAGCTGGTAGCGCCCGGGGCCCGGACCGGGGGACCGGCTGTCAGTGGTCGCCTGTAGGTTCGGTGTCCTGGAAGTGATCGCACACGGTAAGGAAGTCGACGTGACCGACATCGCCATGCTGCCCGAGTCCTGGCGCGGGGTGCTGGGGGACGAACTGCAGAAGCCCTACTTCAAGGAGCTGATGGAGTTCGTCGAGGAAGAGCGGGCGCGGGGTCCCGTCTACCCTCCGCGCGAGGAGGTCTTCGCCGCGCTGGAGGCCACGCCGTACGACCGTGTGAAGGTCCTGGTCCTCGGGCAGGACCCGTACCACGGCGAGGGCCAGGGCCACGGCCTGTGCTTCTCGGTCCGCCCGGGCGTGAAGGTCCCGCCGTCGCTGCGCAACATCTACAAGGAGATGCACGAGGAACTGGGCACGCCGATCCCGGACAACGGCTATCTGATGCCGTGGGCGAAGCAGGGCGTGCTCCTGCTCAACGCGGTGCTCACGGTCCGGGCGGGCGAGGCCAACTCGCACAAGGGGCGGGGCTGGGAGCTGTTCACCGACGCGGTGATCCGCGCGGTGGTGAACCGGCCCGACCCGGCGGTGTTCGTGCTGTGGGGCAACTACGCGCAGAAGAAGCTCCCGCTGATCGACGAGTCGCGGCACGCGGTCGTCAAGGGCGCGCACCCCTCGCCGCTGTCGGCGAAGAAGTTCTTCGGC
Source organism: Streptomyces sp. NPDC006134 (assembly GCF_040628835.1). NCBI lineage: Bacteria > Bacillati > Actinomycetota > Actinomycetes > Kitasatosporales > Streptomycetaceae > Streptomyces > Streptomyces sp. NPDC006134. Next base: position 49,913 of record NZ_JBEXTV010000015.1, read on the forward strand.
TCCCGCCCCTTCACGCAGATCAACGAGGCGATCGCCCGGCAGGGCCACGAGCCCGTCGACTGGAGCATCCCGAACCTGGGCTGAGCACGGGTGCCGGGGCCGGTCCGTCCGCAGGCCCGGCCCCGGCAGCCGTACGGAGCCGCCTGACCGGGATCGCCGACGGCTGCCGTTAGCGTCGTCGGGAGAGAGCCGACGAGCGGTGCGGAGGACACGGTGGCCAAGGGACAGGAACAGGCGGCGCCGGACGCCCTGCCGACGCGCATCGGGCAGGTCGTGATGCTGCACCACGCGGGCGACCGGGAGGAGGCCCGGCGGCGCTTCCTCGCCCTGTGGGCGGAGGTCGGCGAGCACGGCGACCCGCTCCACCGCTGCACCCTGGCCCACTACCTGGCCGGCACCCAGGACGACCCCGCCGACGAACTGGCGTGGGACCTGCGGGCGTTGTCGGCCGCGGAGGAGATCACCCGGGGCCGGCCGGCCGGGCACGAGGAGACGCGCGCCGCGCGCGCCCTGTACCCCGCCCTGCATCTGCACCTTGCCGCCGACTACGCCCGGCTCGACCACCGCGAGGCCGCCCGCGCGCATCTGCGGCAGGCGCGGGGCGCAGCCGGGGCCCTCGGCGACGACGGCTACGGCGAGGGTGTGCGTGCGGCCATCGGGCGGCTGGCGCGACGGCTGGACGAGGAAGGCTCCCCGGGAGACCCCCCGGAGGGCGGCCCGTGGGACCGGCCGCGACGGCGCCCCTAGGGGACGCCGGAAGCCGGGAGTGCGGGGGTGAACCGGGGGAGCCCGGCTTCGGCCGACGCCCGTCGAGCCGGCCCCGGAACCGGGCGGAGGCGAGCCCGCCTGCCGGTCTTCTCCGTTAACTCGTCCTGCGCCGGGTCCGGTGGGAACAGGCTCCACCGGACCCACGTGATAGGGCATCACCGTCGCCCGTCGCCCGTCGCCCGTCGCCCGTCGCCCGTCGCCCGTCGCCCGTCACGCAGGTCTTTCCGCTTCGGGCCCCGCCCCCGGCTGAGCGGCGGGACCAGCTGGGCGGCGGGACCGGCGTCGCGGTGGGCCGGCAACCCGTGCGGGCCGCCGGCCCCGGCCTCAGCGGCCGTACGCCTGCTTGCAGATCACCGCCTCCGGGCTGTCGGCCCGCCAGCCGCCGTACGTCCGGCCCAGGGAGCACACGTCCGCGTCGCCGGGCGCGCCGCGGCCGGCCGGTTTCGTGACGTCGGGCGGGTCGACGCGCGGGCGCTGCGGGGCGCGGGGCGCGGGCTTTCGGCGTTCCGGGCGCGCCGGCCGCGGGCGGGGTTCCGGCCGGGCGGCCGACGGCTCCCGTGGCGGCGCGGCGGCCGACGGCGGCGTACGGCGCGGTGCGGAGGGGGACGGGGGCGGTTCCGCCGGCCGGGAGGGACCGATCCGTTCCAGGGCCTCGCGGGCGGGGGCCTGCACGATCCGCGGTTCGGGCGCGCCGTCCGGGCGCGGTGCGGACGGCGCCGTCGGCGTCGCGGGCGGGGCGGGCGCGGATGGTCGCTGGAGCGTCACACAGCCGGTCAGGGCCGAGACAGCCACGGTTATCAGGAGCGTCGCGGTGGTCGTCGTTCGGTGCACCCGCGCCACTCTGCTGGTTCCGGGCCGCCGACGGCGGCGGACGGGCGCAGGATGCCTCGCACGGGTGATCCCCGGCCCCGCGGGGAGGCCGGGAACCGGCAGGGGTGACGTCAGTCCCCGGTCGTGCCGTCGATGCGCTCGCGGATCAGGTCGGCGTGGCCGTTGTGGCGGGCGTACTCCTCGATCATGTGCGTGTAGATCCACCGCAGGCTGTAGGGCTCGCCGGTGGACCGGTGCCTCCCCCGGGACAGGTCGTCCAGGCCGAACCCGGCCGCGTGGCGCCGGGCGGCGGCGATCTCGCCCTGCCAGGTGGTGTACGCCTCCTGCCAGGTGTCCGCCTCGGCCGGGTGGAACTCGCCGTCCGGGTCCTCGTCGTCGTAGTAGATCGGGCCCGCGTCCTCGCCCGCCAGCACCCTGCGGAACCAGCTCCGCTCCACCTCGGCCATGTGCCGCACCAGCCCCAGCAGCGACAGCTCCGACGGGTCCACCGCGGCGGTCCTGAGCTGGGCGTCGGTCAGGCCCTCGCACTTGAGGGCGAGGGTCTGCCGGTGGTAGTCGAGCCAGCCTTCCAGCATGGTGCGTTCGTCGGCGTTCGGGGCGGGTTCGCGGCGCTCGGTCGTCGTCATGCCCGCATCCTCGCCCGCCGGCCCTCGTCCGGCCAGGGGTTTTCAGCGGCCCAGCATCCCCGCCAGCAGTTCCCGCAGCCCCGCCCGCACCGCGTCCAGGTCCGGCACCTCGGCGCCGAACGACCCGGCGGCGCAGCTGAACATCAGCCCGTCCGCCCAGGCCACCAGCGACAGGACGTGCCGGGCCGGGTCCGTGGACCCCGCGGCGGTGACCAGGGCCAGGAGCTGGTCGCGGAAGCGGGCGCCGGTCGCGTCGTAGAAGGCGCGCAGCTCGGGGCGGCGGGTCGCCTCCAGGGCCAGTTCGTAGCGGGCGATCAGCAGGTCGCGGTGGCGGGTGAGGGAGCGGTGGACGGCGCGGGCGAGGCCGTCGGCCAGGGCGTCGAGGCCGTCGCGCGGATCCGGCATCTCCGCCAGTTCCAGCACCCTCGCCTCCCGCTCGGCGTGCCGCCGCACCGCGAGCTCCAGCAGCGCCTGCCGGGTCCGGGCCAGGTTCGACGTGGAGCCCTGGGGGAGCCCGGCCGCCTCGTCGACCGCCCGGTGGGTGAGCCCGCGCATCCCGCGCTCGGCGAGCAGGGCGAGGGCGGCGTCGGCGACGAGGTCGGCGCGGGAGGCGCCGGCGGTGTGGACGGACATGGACGTCAACCTACCGCTCTCACTACGGCTGTAGTACGGTCGAGAGGCAGCCTCACTACAGATGTAGTGAACGGGTGCGTACGGCGGCCCGGACGACGAGGAGCGGTCATGGCACAGGCACCACGGCACGCCGTCGTGATCGGCGGCGGCATCGGCGGACTGACCGCGGCGGCGGCCCTGCACCTGCGCGGCTGCCGGGTCACCGTCCTGGAACGGGCCCGCTCGCTCCGGCCGGCCGGCGCCGCCATCTCCCTGGCGCCGAACTCCCTGCGCGCCCTGGACGTTATCGGCGTCGGCGAGGAGATCCGGGCCCTGGCCGCCTGGCAGGGCGACGGAGGGGTGCGCACCCCGGGCGGGCGCTGGCTGTCGCGCTCCAGCGCCCGGGCGGCGGCCGAGCGGTTCGGCGGCCCGCTCGTCCTGCTGCACCGGGCCACCCTCGTCGGCCTCCTGGCCGGCCGGCTCCCGCCGGGCACCGTCCGCACGGCCGCCGCCGCGACCCTCGCCGACCCGGGCGGCCCCGGCCGGCCCGCCCGCGTGCGCACCCCCGACGGCGACCTGGAGGCCGACCTCGTGGTGGCCGCCGACGGCATCCACTCCGCCGTACGCCGGGCCCTGTTCCCGGACCACCCGGGGACCGTCTACGCGGGATTCACCACCTGGCGGGTCGTGATCCCGCTGCCCGGCGCGCGGTTCGCCTCCCACGAGACCTGGGGCCGGGGCCGCATCTGGGGCACCCACCCCCTCAAGGACGGCCGGGTCTACGCCTACGCCGCCGCCCTCGCCCCCGCCGGAGGGCGGGCGCCCGACGACGAGCGGGCGGAGCTGCTGCGCCGGTTCGGCGACTGGCACCACCCGGTCCCCGCCGTCCTGGCCGCCGCCCGCCCCGAGGACGTGCTGCGCCACGACGTGCACCACCTCGCCGAGCCGCTCCCGGCCTGCCACCGCGGCCGGGTCGCCCTCCTCGGCGACGCCGCGCACGCCATGCCCCCCACCCTGGGCCAGGGCGGCAACCAGGCCGTCGAGGACGCCGTCGTCCTCGCCCACCACCACGACGACCTCGCCGCCTACACGGCCGCCCGCCTGCCCCGTACGACGGCCGTCGCCCGCCGGGCCGTCAAGGTGGCCCGGCTCACCATGACGCCCAGCCGCGCCGCCGTCGCCGTACGCGACACCGCGATCGCCGTACTGTCGAAGGCCGGACCGGCGCTCTTCCTGCGCGGCTTCGACGGGATCGCCGACTGGCGGCCGCCGCAGCCCCCGTATGCTGCGCCGGACCCCCGTCGGCAACCGGTAGAGGAGAACACCCCGTGAAGGTCGGCTGCATCGGACTCGGCGACATCGCGCAGAAGGCATACCTCCCGGTGCTCGCCTTCCGGCCCGGCGTAGAACTGCATCTGCAGACCCGCACCCCCGCGACCCTCGCCCGGGTCGCCGACGGCCTGCACCTGCCGCCCGAGCGGCGCCACGCCGACCTCGACTCCCTCCTCGCCCAGGACCTCGACGCGGCCTTCGTGCACGCCCCCACAGACGTCCACCCGCAGATCGTGACCCGGCTGCTCGAAGCGGGCGTGCCGACCTACGTCGACAAGCCGCTCGCCTACGCACTCGCCGACTCCGAGCGGCTGGTCGCCCTCGCGGAGGAGCGCGGCGTCAGCCTCGCCGTCGGCTTCAACCGCCGCCACGCCCCCGGCTACGCGCAGTGCGCCGAGCACCCGCGCGAGCTGATCCTGATGCAGAAGAACCGCACCGGGCTGCCGGAGGACCCGCGCACGATGATCCTCGACGACTTCATCCACGTCGTCGACACCCTGCGCTTCCTCGCGCCCGGCCCCGTCGACGACGTGACCGTGCGCGCCCGCGTCGTGGACGGCCTGCTCCACCACGTCGTGCTCCAGCTCGCCGGGGACGGCTTCACCGCCCTCGGGGTGATGAACCGGCTCAGCGGTTCGGCGGAGGAGATCCTGGAGGTCTCCGGGCAGGACACCAAGCGGCAGGTGGTCAACCTCGCCGAGGTGATCGACCACAAGGGGCAGCCGACCGTGCGGCGGCGCGGGGACTGGGTGCCGGTGGCCCGGCAGCGCGGCATCGAGCAGGCCGTGCTGGCCTTCCTCGACGCCGTGCGCGCGGGGAAGACGCTCAGCGCCCGGGACGCGCTGGAGACCCATGCGCTGTGCGAGCGGGTGGTACGGGAGATCCAGGAGCGGACCGCCGCCTGAGCCGCAGCGCCCGTACGCCCTCGGCGGCGCCCCAGGCCGCGAGGACCAGCAGCGCCGCGTGCACCGGCCAGTCGCCGAGGCGGGCGTAGGGCGTGCCGCCGTGCGCGAGCGGGACGTCGTAGACGTGCGCGGCGGACGCGTCGGTGCCGAGCCGCGGCCCGACGCGCGCCCCGCCCGCGTCGTACACGGCCGAGACCCCGGTCAGCGTCGCGTGGACCATCGGCCGGCCCGTCTCGGCGGCCCGCAGCGCGGCCAGCGAGGCGTGCTGCTCAGGTGCCCAGCTCCGCTGGAACGTCGACGTGGACGACTGGGCGATCAGCACCTCGGCGCCGCCCCGCGCGAGATGGCGGCTCATGTCGGGGAACGCGCTCTCGAAGCACACCATCGGGCCGATCATCAGCCCGTTCCCGGCGTCCATCACCACCTGCGCCGAGCCGCGCCTGCGGTCCTCGCCCGCCGCCTCGCCGACGGAGGTGGCCCAGCCCAGCAGCGAACGGGCCGGGACGTACTCGCCGAAGGGGACCAGCCGCATCTTGTCGTAGCGGTCCCCGGTCGGGCCGTCCGGGCCGACGAGCACCGAACTCTTGTAGATGCCGGGCCTGTCCGAGCGCCGCGCGTCCACGTTGACCAGGAGACGGGCGCCGGTCTCGCGCGACAGCGCCGCCAGCCGCCGCGCCAGGTCGGGCCGCTCGCCCAGGTCGAAGCCGACACTGCTCTCGCCCCACACGACCAGATCGACGTCCCGGCCGGCCAGGCGGCGGGTGAGCTCCTCCTCGCGGCCGAACCGGCGGTCGGCGCTGTGCGCGCCCGCGACGACGCCCGGCTGCACCACCGCGATCCGCACGCGCCCGTCGCCACCGGGGCGCGGGGACCACACCCAGGCCGCCGAAGCGGCGACGGCGCAGGCGGCCAGACCGGCCACCGCGGGCATCCGGGCCCGGCGGAGCGCGACCAGGGCCGCGACGGCGACGTTGACGGCCACCAGCAGGAAACTGAGCAGCCACACCCCGCCCACCGAGGCGAGCCGCAGCGCCGGCGCGACCTGCCACTGGCTCGCGCCGAGCATGCCCCACGGGCCGCCCAGCCCCTGCCAGGAACGGACCAGTTCGGCCATCAGCCAGCCCGACGGCAGGACGAGGAGCGCCACCGCGACGCGGCCCGGCGAGGGCGCCCCGCCCAGCGTGCGGCGCACCAGCCACCCCCACGGCGCCCACAGCGCGCCGAGCAGCGCGGCGACGACGAACGTGAACACGTGCAGGTTCGGCAGCAGCCAGTGGTGCATCGCCAGCATGAACCCGAACCCGCCGCACCAGCCGTCGTACGCCGCCCGCCGCCCGGTCGGCGCGCCGCGGGCCAGCAGCAGCCAGGGCACCAGGGCGATCCAGGCCCACCACCACAGGCCCGGGGCCGGGTAGGCGAGCACGGGCAGGGCGCCCGCCAGCGCGGCGGCGGCCGAGCGCCGCCAGGGGGAGGTGGGCCGGTGGCCGAGCGTCTTCATGGGCGCCTCCCTACCCCGCGGTGCCTCCAGTGTGCGCCCCGGCGGTGAGCGAAGGCCCAGGGAGCCTGTTCAGTTGATCACATCGGCCGGCCGCCCGCCGGGAACGCGTCGCCACTTCTCCCGGGCGACCACCTCGCTCAGCCGCCAGCCGTCCTCCGTGCGCAGCAGCCCGAAGGCGTACCGGCCGCCGCACACCGCCTCGGGCCCGGCCGCGCCCCCGTCCCCGGCGGCGCACACCAGAGGACTGACGTAATCGGCCAGGACGTGGGCGGTGTCGCCGGTGTCCCGCTCCCAGACGCCGAAGCGGACCCGGCGGTTGACGACCAGGTGCTGGCGCAGCGGGAACGGCCCCAGGTGCCCGGCGAGCCAGGCGGCGACCGCCCCGGCGTCCCCCTCGATGCCGCCGGCCGACCGGTAGTCGGCCCGCCCGTCCGGCGCGAACAGCCCTCGGTACGCCGTCCAGTCGCCGTCGTCCAGGGCCACCGCGTAGTCGGTGACCAGCGCGTCGACGGCCAGCCGGTCCCTCACGCCCGCGAGTTCCGCACGCTGCGTCATCGGCTCAGTGTTGGGCATGGAGGACGCCGCGCCAAGGGGGCGGGCGGTGATATTCGGTGGCGGGCCCGGACCGCCCCGGCCCAGGCTGTGCCGCATGAACGGCAGGAACGATCACCTGAACGACTACATGGGCACCCCGGGCGACCGGCAGCCGCCCCGGTACGGGATACGCGCGCGCCACACCGATTCCACGGTCACCGTCTACCAGGCGTACCACCCGGGGATCGGCCGTGTCGCCGCCCGCGACGGCCGCTTCCCGTCCTCCTGGAAGCGGGACCGCATGACGTGGATCAAGCCGTCCTTCCTGTGGATGATGTACCGCTGCGGCTGGGGCACCAAGGAGAACCAGGAGACCGTGCTCGCCGTGGAGATCAGCCGGGAGGGCTTCGACTGGGCCCTGCGCCACGCGTGCCTGTCCCACCACGTCCCCGCCCTGCACGGGGACGCGGCCGCCTGGAAACGGCTGCTGAAACAGGCACCCGCGCGGGTGCAGTGGGATCCCGAACGCGACCTGCGCCTGAACCCGCTGCCCCACCGGTCGCTGCAACTGGGGCTCGCGGGCGAGGCGGCGGCGCGGTACGCCGACGAGTGGATCGCCGGCATCGAGGACGTCACGCCGCTCGCCGCCGAGATCCACGCGCGGGTCCGCGCGGGCGAGCTTGAACGGGCCGCCGCGCTGCTGCCCGAGGAACGGCCCTATCCGCTGAAGGGAGATGATCTCGCGCACCTGTTCCCTAGGTGATCGTTTCCCCCTAGGATGATCGATGATCGATCAAATCTCGGCTTCAGGAGGTCTCATGTCGCGTCCGGTCACAGTGGTCACCGGTGGCAGCCGGGGAATCGGTGCGGCGACCTGCCTGCGCCTCGCGGCGGACGGACACGACGTGGCCGTGGGCTACGTCCGCGACGCGGCGGCGGCCGAGGCCGTGGCGGACGGAGTGCGCGAGGCGGGCGGGCGCGCGGTCACGGTGCGGGCGGACACCGCGGTCGAGGCGGACGTCGAGCGGCTCTTCGAGGTGACGGAGGACCGGCTCGGCCCCGTGACCGGCCTGGTGAACAACGCAGGGGTGACCGGACCGCTGGGCCGCTTCACCGACGCCACCACCGAGAACCTGCGCCGGGTCGTCGACGTGAACCTCATGGGCGTCCTGCTGTGCTCCCGGCGCGCGGCCCAGCTCATGACGGAGCGGGGCGGCGGCGTGATCGTCAACGTGTCGTCGGCCGCCGCGACCCTCGGCAGCCCGGGGGAGTACGTCCACTACGCGGCGACCAAGGCCGCCGTCGACGCGCTGACCCTGGGCCTGGCCAAGGAGCTCGGCCCGGACGGCGTCCGCGTCAACGCGGTCGCCCCCGGAGCCACCGACACCGAGATGCACGCCACGATGGGCGACCCGGACCGGGCCCACCGGCTGGGCCCTTCCCTCCCGCTGCGCCGCCCGGGCCGGGCGGAGGAGATCGCCGCCGCCATCGCGTGGCTGATGTCGCCGGACGCCTCCTACACGACGGGGGCGGTGCTGCGCGTGGCGGGCGGGCGCTGAGGGGCGGGTACTGGGGGCGAACGCCGAGGGAGTGGACGTCGAGGAGGCGGACGCCGAGGGGCGGCGCCCGCCACCCCTCACGCCGCCTCGATCACCTCTCCGCGGATCGCGGCCGCCCACTCGACCACCAACAACTCGTACTCCGCGCGCTCTTGGGCCGACAGGGACCCGCACGCGCGCCGCCACAGGTCACGGATCTGCTCGTTCAGCTCTGCGGCAGACCGCACGGAACCAGGGGTCACGGAATCGGGGGACATGCGGACAAGCCTAGGGGCAAGCACTGACACTCCGCTACCGGGCGGCTACACAGCCCGCCGGAGGCCCGTGACGGCGGGCGCGCCGCCCGCCTCCGGCCGCGCCCCGGGGCGGCGCCGATCGGCGCGTCGGCCCGCCCGTGCGAGAGCGCGCTCTGCTCACCCGGGCCCACCCGGAGGCCGCAGGGCCGCTGCGGTCCGTGGTGTCCCGTGGTGCGGCCGTACGCTCCTCACCGCGCGCTCCTGGCCGTGCTCGGAGGAACTTCCTGGGCGGTACGGCGGAACAGGGCCGTCCAGAGGAAGGGTTCACCGAAGAACGGGGAGTCGTCCGGTTCGTCGCGCATACGGCGCAGCTCGACCTCCGTCAGGTCGGAGAAGATCCAGCGCAGGGATTCCGGCGTGTAGGCGAGGCCGCCGTGGAGGCGGGACTGGCGGTAGAAGTCCACGTCGGGCAGTTCGGAGCCCATCGCGCCGGACGCGAAGCAGGTGAGGGCGAGATGGCCGCCGGGGGCCAGGACGCGGTCGAGGAGGGCGAGGTAGCTGACGCGGCGGTGCGGCGGCAGATGGTGGAAGCAGCCGGAGTCGTAAACCAGGTCGTACGGGCCGCCGAGCTCGTCCGCGGTGAGGGCGAAGGCGTCGCCGCAGTGGAAGCGGACGGCGGCTCCCGCCGCGCGGGCGCGGTCCTCGGCCCAGGCGATGGCCGCCGGAGAGAGGTCGACGGCGTCCACCTCGAAGCCCTGGGAGGCCAGTTGGAGGGCATTGCGGCCGGGACCGCAGCCCAGGTCGAGGGCGCGTCCCGGAGCGACCAGGCCCCGGTCGATGTACGACACCAGGTTCTCGTCCGGCTTCTCCGCGAAGAACGGCACCGGCTTGGAGCGGTCCGCGTAGAAGCCGTCCCACCACGAGGCCGCGCCGGCCGTCCAGCGGTCGGCCTCCGGTGCGAACAGGCCGTCCAGGAGCCTCAACACGTCGTCCACCGTACGGATGTTCCGGTCCATCAGGTCCCCTTTCCGATGCGGAGAACGTAGGCGCGCGTGACGCGAAAGGCCAGCTCGGACGATGCGGCGGGAGGGCGTCGCCGAGCCTCTGGAGGGCTTGGACCGGGGAGGGGGGGCGGACCCCCTCGCGGCTACGGGCATCGGCTCCCCCCGGGCCCCGCCGAAGGGCGCCAAGGAGCCGATTCCGGCTGAGCCGAGGTGCCTTTTTCCTCTCCTGGCCACCGTCGTGGCCCAAGACCGCGTCGGCGCCCGACGCCCGACGCCCGACGCCCGACGCCCGATGCCCGATGCCCGATGCCCGACGCCTGACGCCCGACGCCCGATGCCCGATGCCCGACGCCTGACGCCCTCGGACCTGCCCGCCCGGGAACCGGCAGCACCGCCGAGCACCACGCCCGCGGAACCGCCGCCCGGACGCCTCCGGCGAGTGCCGGAGGCTGCCCCCGATACCCCGGACGAGACCGCTGTACGTCGGTGGCCGTCCGGCGCGCGACCCGTGCCCGGTGAGGTCCGCGGGACCACGGGCCGGGCCGGCGCCGGCTGCCGCACGACAGCCCGATGAATCCGGACGTCTGTGCTCTCTCAGGCGGAGTGGAGGACCCGAAAGCGACCGGGTTCCGCCGGGTCCCGGTCAACGACTTGGACGGGCGTCCCAGCCCATTGCCACACGCTGACGCCTGACGTGCGGGAGAACCGGATCCGCCCACGGGTGCCTTCGACCGCGACGCGCGGCCAGGATGCGGCCGTGCGCGCCCGGTCCGCGCCGTGGGAACGCAGCACGTCGGCGAGGACGGCGATCGTGTCGTAGCCCTCGAAGGCGACGAAGGAGGGCGCTTCGGCCAGCCGCTCGCGCAGGGCCGTCCCGACCCGTGCGCCCAGGGGGCCGAGGCGCTCGGGCAGGTAGCGCAGGAACGGGATCGCGGCGCCGTCGCCGCCCAGCAGCGTCGCCCATTCGGTGAACTCCGGCTGTCCGGCCGGCGCGCCGATCAGGAGCTCGGCGAGGCGCCGGTCGCGGCGGACGGACCTGACGATCGGCACGGCCGGCTCCGGATGGCCGACCAGAAGGAGAAGGGCTGTCGCGCGATGACCGACGAGTGCGTCACACACGGCCGCGGGGGTGAGCGCGCTCATGTCGAGTTCGACGACGGTGCCGCCGCGTGGAGCGAGGCAGTCCCGCAGAACACGGGTCCCGGACGCCCAGTAGACACTCGGCTGGGTCGCCACGGCGATGCGGCTGTGGCCCGCGCCGAGGAGGAAGTCCGCGTAGACCCGCCAGCCGCGGGACTGCGGCGGGGGAAGGCGCGCGACCCACTCCGTCGGCTGTTCGGTGAGCGCGTCGAGAACCGCCGACGAGCAGAGGAACGGCAGGCCGAGGGCGTCCGCCCTGGTGGCGGCGGCACGAGCGACGACGCTGTGATACTCCCCCGCCAGGGCGGCCACGCCCAGGCGGGCCAGTTCGTCCACGGCCGCCACGGCCCTGTGCGGATCGGCCGCGGTGTCCCGGACCACCAGCTCCAGGGGCCTTCCGGCGATCCCGCCGGCGTCGTTGACGTCGCGAACGCCCAACTCGAGTCCGGCGAGCAGGTGGTGCCCCGCCCCGGTCCAGCCGGGCCGGGTCAGCGGAACGAGAGCGCCGATCCGGACGGCTGCCCCGTCGGTCCGCTGTGCCCCAGGTGACGAGAGTGGCGTATTCATGCGTCGGCGTCTCCCGCGTGGCGATTCGGTCGCGACTTGTCCGGACCGCGGAGCGGCAGGGCCCGCGGGTACGGGTTCATCTCATCTCGCCGTGGCGGCGCCTGGGTGATCATGCCGGACATTGCATCCACAGCCGTCACCGGCAGGCAACCGTTTATCCGTTCCGCTGCACCGCCGGCAATGGCACCGCAGGGTGCGACCACAACGCACGAATCGCCGCATTCAGCTCGTCAGCAGACCGCACGGAACCAGAGGTCACGGAATCGGGGGCGTACCCCCCAGCCTGCGGCCTACGCTTCACCAAGTGATCAAAACAGTTGTCCTCGACGTCGGCGAAACCATCACCCGCGACGACCGCTACTGGGCATCCTGGGCCGACTGGCTCGGCATCCCCCGACACACCCTCTCCGCACTCGTCGGCGCCGTCGTCGCCCAAGGCCGTGACAACGCCGACGCCTTGCGCCTCGCCCGCCCAGGCATCGACATCACCGCCGAGTACCACGCCCGTGAAGCCGCCGGCCGCGGCGAGCACCTCGACGAAAGCGACCTGTACGACGACGTCCGCCCGGCACTCTCCACGCTGCGCCGCCTCGGCGCCCGCGTCATCATCGCCGGAAACCAAACTGCCCGCGCAGGTGAACTGTTGCGCGCCCTGGACCTGCCCGCCGACCTGGTGGTGACGTCCGGGGAGTGGGGCGTCGCCAAGCCGCAGCCTGAGTTCTTTCAGCGGGTCGCCGAGGTCGCGCAGGCGACGCCTGAGGAGACCGTCTACATCGGTGACCATCCGGCGAACGACATCTTCCCCGCGGCGGCGGCTGGGCTGCGGACCGCGCATCTGCGGCGTGGCCCGTGGGGGCATCTGTGGGCCGACTCCCCGGACGTTGTGGAGGCTGCGGACTGGCGCATCGACAGCCTCACAGAACTCGCCGCCCTCCTCGCCGAGTAACCGCAACGGCCCCGCCCGGACGGGTGCCGGACGGGGCCGTTCACATACTCAGCACGTCACCGCGCGAGTACGGTTCGGAGTGGACGCACCGAACCGGAGCCCGTATGCCCGCCCACCCACTGCGTGAGGTAGGCCGCCGCATCGCCGCCACCCGCCACGCACGCCGCATGACACAAGCCGACCTTGCCCGCGCCGCCTACGTCTCCCTGGCGACCGTAAAGGCCATCGAGCGCGGCGCCCGCATGCCCAGCGACGACACCCTCGACTCCATCGCCGCAGCCCTCAACGTGGACCCCAGCCGCCTCGCCACCGGCACCACCCACACCGAAACCCGCGTCCACGCCGCGCTGCCCGCGATCTCCGCAGCGATCGCCGCCTACGATCTCCCCACCGACCCACCGCAGCAGTCGCTCGACGAACTCGCCCAGGCAGTCGGCTCGCTCGTCGACTGGCGACTCGGCGCTCAGTACGCACGCATCGCCAAACACGCACCCACACTGCTCACCTCCACCCTCGCGGCCCTCCACCACACCACTGGCCGTGACCGGCTACAGGTCGCCCAACTCGTCGCCACGACCGCCCGATCAGCGGACGCCGTCGCCTACAAGCTCGGCGCCCGGGACCTGTCGGCCCGCCTGGTGGAACTGATGCGGTGGGCCGCCTGCCAAACCGAGGACCCGCTGGTCGAAGCGGCCACCGCCTACGTGCGCACCGAAGTCTTCTTCGCGGCCCGCGCCCACACCCAGGGGCTCCGGGCTCTGGAGCAGGCCATCGACGCCTCTCCCAGCCCAACTGGCCCAGATACGGCTGCCGCACGCGGCGCATTGCACATGCGAGCTGCCGTCATCGCCGGCCGCGCCGACGATCCTGAGGCGGCCACCCTTCACCTCACGGAGGCCCGTCGTCTCGGCGACGAGGTACGTGAGGACGTGTACCAAGGCACGGCGTTCGGCCCGGACTCTGTCCGTGCCCACGAGGTATCCGTCGCTGTCAGCCTCGGAGGCGACCACCTTCAGCGTGCCCTGGATGTCGCCGCTGAATGGGCCCCACCCGACGGCCTGCCGGCGGAGCGGCAGTCTGGCTTCTGGATCGAGCTGTCCCGCGCACAGCTCTGGGCGGGCCGCCCGGACGACGCGTTCGAGTCGCTGAAGGTCGCACGTTTTATCGCCCCGCAGCACACGCGCGAGCACCCGTGGGCGCGGGACACCGCCGCGACTCTGCGGCGCCTGCGCCGCGCGGACGCCGAGTCGCTGACGTCGTTCGCAGAGTGGATCGGCGCTATCTGAGCAGCTTGAGAAGGGGATACAGCCTGTATCCCTTGTGCTCTTCATAGTGGCCCATGATCTGTCTGTCAGCGAGAACAGGCGGAGCAGATCGGAGTGGGCTGTGAGCACGCGCACGGATGAACCGATCCGCGTCACCCGCCCGGTAAGCATCGCGCGACTCCACGGCCGCGCCTGCTGGTACTGCGGCGCAGTGACAAGGGATCTGGTCCCGGCAGGAGAAGTGCGGTGTACCGGCAGCGTCCGTGTTCGGCCCATAGCGACCTGCGGGTGTGAGAAGAGGGCCGAGGCGTGAATGTCACCACCCAGGAGATCCCGCCTGAGGTCCTGGCCCTGCTTGCGCTACCCGACGTCGACACGCTGACCCCGGATCAGGCCCGCGGCGCGGTCTGTGCCTGGTGCCCGACGCGGCTGCTCGCTGAGACGGCCGTCGACCTCGGCGAGCACACCGATCCGGAGGCCGGCCGCTGGTGGCCGCGCGCCTGCGGCCCGTGCGTCGGCCGCCGCGCGCACCACGCGCTCTACGCGCACGTCGCCCTGTGCGAGCCCTGCGTCGATGACGTGGCCCGGTGCGAGATCGGCCGCACCCTGTCCCGGCTCGTCAGGAGGTACCGCCGATGACGCGGAACACCATGAGCCCGCCCCCTGCCCTGGGCCTCCTCCCTCCCGAGCCTGACCCGGAGGCGGGCTGCGCAACGTGCCAGAACCTCGCACAGGAGCGGGAGGAGGCCCGGGCAGCGGGAGACGGCTCGCGCGTCTCGGACTGCAACGTCCTCATCCGCGCCCACCCCCACGGCCCCCGGCCCGGGATTCGGCAGGGCTGAGACTCCCGCCGGCACCGCAGGGAGACCGCGGCGCCGGCGGGTCGGGCGGCCGTCCTGCCAGAGGAGGTCAGACGGCCGCCTACACCAGACCCCGTCACCGGCTCGCGCGCCGGCCGAGCCGGTGACGGACCACGGCTTGTCTCCGCAATCGAATCCGTGCATGCGGATCGAGCTGCCCCACCGAGATACCCCATGCGGCCTCAACCACTCGCAATCCCGTCCACACAGGGAGTGACATGACTGCTCTCGTCTCACCGAACACCGTGCTCGCGAACGCGCTCGGCTCGGCCGAGGACGTCCTCGCGCCCCGCATCCGGACCATGACCCCGTCACGAGTGACGTTCGTGGTCGGAACGCAGATCAACGGCGTGCCGCACCTCGGTACGTCCCTCGTGCAGTCCCTCTCATTCGCCGCCGCCGCGCGCGTCCGGCAGCGCTTCGGTATCCCCGTCGAGGTGCTGTTCGGCGCCCTCGACAACGCACCGTACGAGGTCGTCAAGGACCCGGCGTCGGGGCACCGATACCAACGTGCCTACGCGCACGCGCTCGGCGAGGCGGCCCTCGCCGACCAGGTCGACGAGCTGTACCGGCCGCTGTTCGACGCGCTGTCCGAGCGGTTGTCGATCCCTTACTCGATCGAGATGTACTCGCGGCGGCAGCAGACCGAGCAGTACCGGCGCACCTGGTTACGAGTGCACCGCCGTATCGACGCCGCCCGCTGGTGGCTCGACCCGGCACGCGGTGTACCGCACGTCCGCGTCCCCTGCCCGGCGCCGGGCTGCGGGTGGGCCGAGAAGTACGCCGAACGGACCCGCATCCTGCTTGCCGACGAGCACGCCATCGTGCACGCCGTGTGCCTGCACCACGGGCCCTACGAGGTAGTGATCGACCCGGACGGCGGCGGGTATCTCGACCTCGCCACTCTGTACCGCAACCTCGTGAAGGAACTCGCGGTCACGGTGGACCGCGACCGGCTGTCCGTCATGGTCAAAGGTGGCGACTGGGTGTTCGGATCGACGCTCGTCGACAACGCCTTGACCGCGATCGGGCTCGTCGGGGCACAGCTCCCGACCCGGCTGTTCTGCCCGCAGGTCGTCACCGACACCGGGGCAAAGCTGTCGAAGTCGCTCATCCGGGACGGCAAGGTGTCGTTGCCCGACGGCTCAGCGCCGTGGATGCTCGATACGCGGCTGTGGCCCGGCTCGTTGGCCGACTACGCCGAGCGACTGCTCGGCATGGCCGCCATGCTGCTCGGCAACCCACGGCACTTCTTCCGCTCGTACTCGGCCGGCGAGCTCGGCCGCTTGATGTCCCAACCGACGAGGAGCGTCACCGCCCCATGAGCGACACCACCACCGCCCGCAGATACGAACTGAACCTGTATCGCCGGTACTTCGAGCTCGTCGCCGCCGGCCGCAAGACGATCGAAGTCCGGGTGAGGTACCCACATCTCGCCGAGATGGCGGCCGGGGACCGGATCAGGTTCCGGATCAAGGGAACCACCGAGACGTGCGACGTCCTCGTGAAGCGGGTCACCCCCTACGCCGACTTCGAGGCGCTGCTCGACAGCGAGGGGCCAGCGAACGTGAACCCGAGCAGCACGCGCGAACAGCAGCTCGCGAACATTCGGTCGATCTACCCGCCCGAGAAAGAGGCGCTCGGCGCCCTCGCGATTGAGATGGAACTCATCGACGTCTGATGCCGGTCACCGGCGCGTGCCCGTCGCTGATCGTGCCGGTGACACCCCGAGCGGCCCGTCTCCGCCCCCGTCGGGGGCGGGCCGCTCACCGCGCGAGTTCCTCCAGTGATACACCGATGGCGCGCGCGATGCGAAGGAGCGTCCTGAGGGTTGGGTTCGTGCGGCCGGCCTCGATGTTCTGGCAGTGAGCGCGGTTCATCGGCGCCGCGAGGAAGACGCGCTCTTGGGTCAGGTTCAGGAACTCGCGGACTTCGCGGATGCGCCTGCCGATGCGCTGTCCTTCGTGGTCGAGCCACTCCTCATCGGTCAGGTCGTCTAGCACTCGACAAACGCTGTGACCTGCGCGACGGACGCGGCACCGGCCGAGCCGGCGCCGTCATGGCCGCCCATCCGTAGAGTGAAGGTCATGACCGTGTCGTGTGCCTGACCGGATCGCTGGCCGGTATGGCCAGGGCGGGGGAGATTCCCACCCCCAGGCGGAACCCCCGCCCTGGTCCCCGTCCGGACGGCAGAAGGTCCCCAAGAACTTGGGGGCCTTCGTCGTACAGGGAGAAGCGGCGGGGGAGTGGGAGACGACTGGGAGATGATCAAGGAAAACAGACGGGAGACGGCGCTAGTTTCCGCAAGCAACCGCAGGGCAGTCGATAGCGGAAACCAGTACTCGAACCTCCGGATCAGTGCGCCGGCTCGCCCGCGTGGGGACTCAGTACACCTAGGCTGACCAGCACGATCAGTGCCACGCCGAGGGCGATCCGGTACCACACGAACGGCATGAAGCTCTTCGTGGAGATGAACTTCATGAACCAGGCGATCACGGCGTATCCGACACCGAAGGCGATGATCGTCGCGAAGATCGTCGGCCCCCAGGACACGTGGCCGCCCTCCGCCGCGTCCTTGAGTTCGAACAGGCCGGAGGCGAGGACCGCCGGGATGGCCAGCAGGAACGAGTAGCGTGCCGCCGCCTCGCGCCGGTAGCCCATGAACAGGCCGCCGCTGATGGTCGCGCCGGAGCGGGACACGCCGGGGATCAGGGCCATGGCCTGGCAGACGCCGTAGATCAGGCCGTCCCGGACGCCGAGGTCCTGGAGGGTCTTGCGCTGCATGGGCGCGCGGTGCCGGCCGCCCCTCTCGTCCCGGGCCGCCAGCCGGTCGGCGAAGCCCAGGACGACGCCCATCCCGATCAGCATGGCCGCGGTGATCCGCAGATCGCGGAACGGCCCCTCGATCTGGTCCTTCAGCGTCACGCCGAGCACACCGATCGGGATGGAGCCGACGATGACCAGCCAGCCCATGCGCGCGTCGGGATCGCCGCGCATGCCCTTGTCGGTGAGCGATCGGGTCCATGCCGAGATGATCCGCCCGATGTCCTTGCGGAAGTAGATCAGCACGGCGGTCTCCGTGCCGATCTGGGTGATCGCCGTGAAGGCCGCGCCCGGGTCCTCCCAGCCGGAGAACGCCGCCGTCAGCCGCAGGTGGGCGCTGGAGGAGACAGGGAGGAACTCGGTCAGCCCCTGGACGAGTCCGAGGATGAGGGATTCAAACCAAGACATGAAAGTACGGAGTCCAAGTGCCGATCGTGGGAACGGGCGAGGGACACACCCGGCCGCCGTGCGCGGTGATCAGTGATCGGGCGTGTCGAGGGGCAGCGTAGCGTCCTTCGGTGACGGGCCGGGCACAGGGGCCGGGGGCCGGGCCGCCGCGGGCCCCGTGACCGTCCCGCCGGGGGCCCGCGGGCGGACCGTCAGGGCAGCGTCGCGGTCCGTGGGCGGTCGTGGGGCGGGTTGGTGGCGGCCATGGGGCTGTGAGGCGGTGGGTCCGTGGGGCGGTGGGTCCGTGGGGCGATGGGGCCGTGGGCCGGTGGGTCCGTGGGGCGGGGGCCTTCGTCGTCCGGCCAGTCGTCAGCGGGCCCGCAGGTGGTGGCGCTTGCGCCAGGCCACCACCGCACCCACCAGACCGGGTACGGCGATGCAGGCCAGCGCGATCAGGAAGGCGGGCGACGTCGGTGCCGAGGCGCGGGCGCCGGCGACGACGTACGCGGCGGTGTTCGGGACGGACCCGAGCGCCGTCGCGAGCAGGAACGGCAGCAGGCCCATCCGGGAGACGGCGGCACAGTAGTTCGCGGCGGCGAACGGCACCCCGGGGAACAGCCGTGCGGCCAGCATCGAGCGGAAGCCGTGCCGGCTGAGCTGCCCGTCCGCGGCCTTCAGCCACCGGCCGCGCAGCAGCGGGCGCAGCGCGTCCTGGCCCAGCACCCGGCCCAGGCAGAACGCGATCCCGGCGCCCAGCACCGTGCCCGCCAGGGCCGCGCCGAGGCCCGCCTGGGAGCCGAACAGCGCGCCGGCCGCGAGGTTCAGCAGCGGACGCGGCACGAACGCCACGGTGCACAGCCCGTACGCCACCGCGTACGCCAGCGCCGCCGCGGCTCCGCCGAGCTGCGGCGGCCAGCCGTCCACCAGCAGCTTCTGCGGCTCGAACAGCAGCACCGCCGAGGCGGCCGCGGCGAGCAGGGCGACGAGCAGCGACAGGCGCGACCAGGGCGAGAGGAGGACTCTCGCGCAGCGGGCGGCGAGGCCGCCGGCGGCGACGGCGACGGGCGGGGCGGGCGCGGCCCCGGGGACGGCGGCGGCGAGCTCCGTGGCGGCGGCCCGGGGAGAGGCCGTGGCGGTGCCCCCAGAGCGGGTGGTGGCATCGAGCATCCGGTGACAGTAACCGACACATATGTGTGATCGCCGTATGGTTCGCCTCATCGGCGCCACCGGCGCGCGAACCGGCGGACACCGCGCGCGGAGGAACCGGCGGAAAACCATTCGACGCGGAGCGGGGCGTGGGCGAGGATCGGCGTCATGTTCCGGTACGCCTTCCTCCTCGCCGCATCCGCCGCCGCGGATGCCCCGAAGGCTGCCGTTCCCGTCCTCGTGGCCGCCGCCGACGGCGCCCGAAGCTGACCCTTCCCGGATCGTCCGGCGGACCCCGCAGGGGGAGGGTCGGTACCACCTCGGGGTCCCCGTCCCGCCGCGTGCCCGCAAGGCCGCGCCGGGGCCGTCACCCGTCTCTTCGGCGCACCACCGGGCAACGCGGCGCAACACCGGCGTATCGCTGACACATCGAGTGGCGACCGAGGGGCGATCGAGAGACGACCGAGACCGAGACTTCGAGGTATCGCCATGCCCAAGACGGCGTACGTCCGCACCAAACCGCATCTGAACATCGGCACGATGGGCCACGTCGACCACGGCAAGACCACCCTGACCGCCGCCATCACCAAGGTCCTGGCCGCCCGGGGCGCCGGCACGTTCGTGCCGTTCGACCGCATCGACCGGGCGCCGGAGGAGGCGGCCCGGGGCATCACCATCAACATCGCGCACGTCGAGTACGAGACCGACACCCGGCACTACGCGCACGTGGACATGCCCGGCCACGCCGACTACGTCAAGAATATGGTCACCGGCGCCGCCCAGCTCGACGGGGCGATCCTCGTCGTCTCCGCGCTCGACGGGATCATGCCGCAGACCGCCGAGCACGTCCTGCTCGCCCGGCAGGTCGGCGTCGACCACATCGTGGTCGCCCTCAACAAGGCCGACGCGGGGGACGAGGAGCTGACCGACCTGGTCGAACTGGAGGTCCGCGACCTGCTCACCGCGCACGGCTACGGCGGCGACGCCGTACCCGTCGTACGGGTCTCCGGGCTGAAGGCGCTTCAGGGGGACCCGCGCTGGACGGCGTCGATCGAGGCGCTGCTCGACGCGGTGGACACGTACGTGCCCTTGCCCGAGCGGTATCTGGACGCGCCGTTCCTGCTGCCGGTCGAGAACGTCCTGACCATCACCGGGCGGGGCACGGTCGTCACCGGCGCGGTCGAGCGCGGCACCGTCCGGACCGGCGACCGGGTCGAGGTGCCCGGCACCGGGCTGGAGACCGTCGTCACCGGCCTGGAGACCTTCGGCAAGCCGATGGAGGAGGCGCAGGCCGGGGACAACGTGGCGCTGCTGCTGCGCGGCGTCCCGCGCGACGCCGTGCGCCGCGGGCACGTGGTCGCGGCGCCGGGCAGCGTCGTGCCGGGCCGCCGGTTCACGGCGCGGGTGTACGTCCTCTCCGCGCGCGAGGGCGGCCGTACGACCCCGGTGGCGACGGGCTACCGGCCGCAGTTCTACCTCCGCACCGCGGACGTGGTCGGTGAGGTCGACCTGGGCGGGACCGGCGTCGCCCGGCCCGGTGACACCGTCACCATGACGGTCGAACTGGGGCGCGCGCTGCCGCTGGAGCCGGGTCTCGGCTTCGCCATCCGCGAGGGCGGGCGGACCGTCGGCGCGGGGACGGTGACGTCGGTGGGCTGAGCGGGGGCCGGGGCCCGCCGTCACCGGGGACAGAGCCTGCCGCCACCGGGGCCGGGGGCCCGCCTGCCGTCCCGGGGCGGGCCCCCGGCCACGCGCTGTCGGTCCCGTGTATCACACTTGACCGCGGACGGAGTCGTCCGAGACGGGAGGGAACGCATGGGTGGCACGGGAGGCCGGGCGCTGGTGCTCGGTGGCGGGGGCAGCGGCGGGATCGGCTGGCTGGCGGGTCTGCTGTACGGACTGGGCGAGGCCGGTGTGGACCTCTCCGATGCGGATGTCGTGATCGGTACGTCGGCGGGGTCCACCGTGGGCGCCCAGCTCCTGGCGAGCCCGCTGCCGGAGGTGTACGAACGCCAGCTCGCCGAGCCCCGGCAGGAGATCGGCGGCCGGCTGGGCACCGGCGCGGTCCTCCGGTACGCCTGGGCCACGCTGACCTCGCGCACACCCGAGGCGTTCGGCCGGAAGATCGGCCGCCTGGCGCTCGCCGCCCGCACCCCCGACCCGGCGGTCCGGCGGGCGGCGATCGAGAGCCGGCTGGTCTCACCGCACTGGCCCGACCGCCCGCTGCGCCTCACCGCCGTCGACACGGCCACCGGGGAGCTGCGGGTCTTCGACCGCGACAGCGGCGTCTCCCTGGCGGACGCCATGGCCGCGAGCTGCGCGGTCCCCGGCGTCTGGCCGCCCGTCGCCCTCGACGGACGCCGCTGGATGGACGGCGGCATCCACTCGACGGCCAACGCCCACCTCGCCGAGGGGTACGAGCGGGTCGTCGTCCTGGCGCCGATGCCCAGAGGCGGCGGCCCGCTGGCCGCGCCCGCGGCGCAGGCCGCACGGCTGGCCGCGCAGGGCGCCCGGGTCACGGTCGTCGCGCCGTCCGCCACCGCCAGGCGGGCGTTCGGACGCAACCCGCTGGACCCCGCGGTGCGGGCCGCGTCGGCCCGGGCCGGCCGGGAGCAGGCGCGGGAGCATGTGCGGCGGGTCGCGGAGGTCTGGGCCGGATGATCCGCGGGTGGCCGGGACGACAGGCATGCCCGGACGACAGGTATGCCCGGACGGCCGGCTGCCCGGGTACGGAGTGCTGGGGGAGGCTGGCAGGGGTGGTGCGGGGTGGCAGGGACGCCCGGCGGGGTCCGCGTGGGTGCCGTACCGGCACAATGAGCCCGTGAACGAGCCGATCCCCGTGAGCCGAGCCGTCGATCACGGCACCGCCAAGCTGATGCCCGACGTCGACCGGGAGCGGGCCTGGCTGCTGACGGTCGACGGGGCGCCGCAGTCGTACGTCGACCTGGACGCGCCGGAGCACCTGGAGTTCGAGTACGCCCGGCGGCTCGGGCACGTCCTGGACACCGTCGCCGAGCCGGGGCGCGCGCTGGACGTGCTGCACCTCGGAGGCGGCGCGCTCACCCTGCCCCGGTACCTGGCCGCGACCCGGCCCGGCTCCCGGCAGGACGTCGTGGAGGCCGACCGCGGCCTGCTGGAGCTGGTCGCCGAGCACCTGCCGCTCCCGGACGGCGCCGGCATCATCCTGCACGCCGCCGACGCCCGCGCCTGGCTGGAGGCCGCGCCCGCGGACTCGGCCGACCTCCTGGTCGCCGACGTCTTCGGCGGCTCACGCGTGCCCGCGCACCTGACCTCGGTCGCCTACGCCCGCGAGGCCGGGCGGGTCCTGCGGGACGACGGCGTGTACGTGGCCAACCTGGCCGACGGCGCCCCGTTCGCCTTCCTGCGCTCCCAGCTCGCCACCTTCGCGGAGGTCTTCGGGGAACTGGCGCTGATCGCCGAGCCGGGCGTGCTGCGCGGACGCCGTTTCGGCAACGCGGTGCTGGCGGCGGCCCACCGCCCCCTGCCCGTGGCCGCGCTGGCCCGGCTCGCCGCCGCCGACGCCTTCCCCGCCCGGGTGGAGCACGGGGCGGCGCTGCGGGACTTCACCGGCGGCGCCCGCCCGGTGCGGGACGAGGACGCCGTACCGTCACCCGAGCCCCCCGACGGGGCGTTCGGCATCGGCTGAGCCCTCGCCGGCCTCCTGGCCGCCCCGGGCCACGGGCTGCGTGCGGCGCCGCAGGTTCCGTACGTCCGGCACGCACAGCACCAGCGCCGTCATCAGCACGATCAGCCCCGCGCAGCCCCACAGCGACGGCGTCCGCCCGAACGCCTCCTCGGCCGGGCCCGCCAGCGCCGTCGCCAGCGGCATCAGCGCCACCGAGCCGAACCAGTCGTAGGCCGAGACCCGGGAGAGCTTGTCCTCCGGTATCTCCTGGTGCAGCGCGGTCATCCAGGAGACGCCGAAGACCTCCAGCGTCACGCCGGTCACGAACATCACCGCGCACAGCGCACCGATCGGGACCGGGACGGCGAGCGCGGCGGAGGGCAGGGCGAGCGGGAAGACGCACAGCGTGCCCGCGAGCAGCAGGCGGCGCGGCTTCCAGCGGGTCATCAGCAGCGCGCCCGCGACCGTGCCGGCGCCGAAGAAGCCCAGCGCCAGGCCCCAGGGCCCCGCCCCGCCCAGATGGTCCCGGGCGACGAGGGGGCCGTAGACCGCGTCGGCCGCGCCGACGACCGCGTTGGCGATGGAGAACTGGACGACGATGCCCCACAGCCACGGCCGGCCGGCCACCTCCCGCCAGCCCTCCCGCAGGTCGGAGAGCAAGCCGCCACCCGGTTCCCGCGGCGGGATGTGGCTCACGTCGAGCAGGCCGCGCAGCGCCCCGGCGACCGCGAACGCCGCCGCGTCCGCCGCGAGCACCCAGCCCGGACCGATCACGGCGACCATCGCGCCGCCCAGCGCGGCGCCGCCCAGGGCCGCGCCCTGCATCGCCATCCGGAACACCGCGAAGGCGCGGCCCGCCTGCTCGCCCTGGACCGAGGACATCAGCATGCCCTCGGCCGCTGGGCTGAAGAACGCCTGGCCGGTGCCGCCCAGCGCGGTCAGCAGCATCATCTGCCACAGCTGCGCCTGGCCGGTCAGGACGAGCGCGGCGAAGGCGGCCTGCGACAGGCAGTTGAGGGCGTTGGCCGCGACCATGACCCGGTGGCGCGGCAGGCGGTCCGCGACGGCGCCGCCGATCAGCAGGAACAGCACCAGCGGCAGCGTGCGGGCGGCGGCCACCAGGCCCACGTCGCCGCCGTCGCCCCCGGCCTCCAGCACGGCGAACGCGGCGGCGATCAGCGCGCCCTGGCTGCCGAGGCTCGTGACCACCGCGGCGGCGGTCAGCAGGGAGTAGTTGCGGCCCGCCCAGGCGGGTCTGCGGGGGCGTCGGGAGGCGGCGGCGGTGGTGGTCACGGGCCGACTATCGCCGCAGGCCGCCCGACTTGCCAAATGGCTTCCGGCCGGTCTCGGGGCGCCCGTCGGCCCTCCGCGGGCCCGCCCGTGTCGCGGCCGGTCCCTGGCCCCGTAAGCTACCGACGGGTAACCTGCCGGTCATGAACGCAGACCAGATGTCGATCGGCGAGTTGCTCGCCGCCACGGTGCCGATGGTTCGCACCCTGAACCTCCAGTACCTGGAGACCACCCCGGAGAAGGCCGTGCTGGCCCTCCCGGACCAGGACGAGTACCGCAACCACGTCGGCGGGCCGCACGCCGGAGCGATGTTCACCCTCGGCGAGTCGGCCAGCGGCGCCATCGTCCTGGCCGCCTTCGGCGACCAGCTCGCGCGCGCCGTGCCGCTGCCGGTCAACGCCGAGATCGCGTTCAAGAAGATCGCGCTGGGCCCGGTCACGGCGACGGCGACCCTGGGCCGCCCGATCGCCGAGGTCGTCGCGGAACTGGACGAGGGCAAGCGCCCGGAGTTCCCGGTGGGCGTCGCCATCCGGCGGGAGGACGGCGCGGTGACCGGCGAGATGACCGTCGTCTGGACCCTGCGGCCCAACGGCTGACGCCTCGCGAGGAATCGCGCGGGCCCTCCCCCCGGCCGGAGGGCTTCGGGGATCTCGGAAGTGCCCCGGTGCGGTGGGTCGCCAGGGAGGCTGGTTCTCCCGCCGCGCCGGGCCGCCAACGGTGTGTCAAGTCGCCGGTGACGCATAGTGCCTGCAGAAGCGCAGTGCGTTCCGAAGCCGATGCGCGGACCGGTGGACCGACCGGTGGACCGATTGGTGGGCCGACCGGTAGAGCGTTTGGTGGAGCGGGCGCAGATGCGGTTCGCCTCGTCGTGCCCGCACCCCGGAGGAGTGACGGCCCATGACCGACACCGACACCAATACCGCTACCGACACCGTTCCCCGGCGGTCCGCCCTGCGTCTGCTGGGCGGCGCCGTCGCCGTCGCCGCGGCGGCCGGCGGCGGACTTCCGCCCCTCGCGCACGCCTCGGCGCCGGCCGGTCCCGGCGAGGGCGCAGGCCCGCGCGTCGAACGGCTCCTCGCCCGGCTGACCCTCGCCGAGAAGATCTCCCTCCTGCACGGCGCCACCGACCCGGCACCGCTCGGCCAGGCGGGCTACGTCCCCGGCGTGGAACGCCTCGGCATCCCGCCCCTGCGCCTGGCCGACGGCCCGGCCGGGGTCCGGGTGACCGCCCGCGCCACCGCCCTGCCCGCCCCCGTCCTGCTGGCCTCCGCCTTCGACCCGGAGCTGGCCCGCCGCTACGGCCGGGTCATCGGCCGCGAGGGCCGCGCCCTCGGGCAGGACGTGCTGCTGTCCCCGATGGTCAACCTGATCCGCACCCCCTACGCGGGCCGCAACTTCGAGACCTTCTCCGAGGACCCACTGCTCTCCTGCGACCTGGTCGCCGCCGAGATCGGGGGCATCCAGGAAGAGGGCCTCGTCGCGACCGTCAAGCACTTCGCGCTGAACAACCAGGAGAAGGACCGCATGTCGGTCGACGTGCGGGCCGACGAGCGCACGATGCACGAGACCGAGCTGCGCGGCTTCGAGGCGGCCGTCGCCGCCGGCACCGGTGCGGTGATGGCCGCCTACAACAAGGTCAACGGCACCTTCGCCTGCGAGAACGAGGCACTGCTGACCGGGGTGCTGCGCGAGCGGTGGGGCTTCGACGGGTGGGTGATGAGCGACTGGTCCGCCACCCACGGCACGGCCGCCTCCCTCACCGCGGGCCTCGACATGGAGATGCCCGACGGCACCTGGTTCGGGACGGCGCTGCGCAGGGCCGTGGAGGACGGCAGCGTGCCCGAGCGGTACGTCGACCGGGCGGTACGCCGCGTCCTCGCCGTGATGGACCGCTTCGGGCTCCTCGACGGCAGCGCACCGCCCCGCCCCGGGCGGGACGCCGAGGCGGGGGCCGCCGTCGCCCTGGAGGTCGCCAAGGCGGGCGCCACCCTGCTGCGCAACGAGCGCGGCACCCTGCCGCTGCGCCCCGGCGGCACGCTCGCGGTGATCGGCCCGACCGGAGCGCTGCCGCTGGTCAGCGGCGGCGGCAGTGCCCACGTCGTCCCCGACCGCGCCGACAGCCCCCTGGACGTCCTCGGGCGGCGCGCCGCGCGGGTGACGTACGCGCTCGGCGAGGACCTCTTCGGCAAGCCTCTGCCCGCCGCCGCGCTCAGCCCGGCCTTCGACACCGAGGCGCAGCGGGTCGCCGCCGGACGGACCTGGACGTACGACGGCACCCTCACCGTCACCGAGGCCGACGCCGGCGAGTGGACCTTCGTCCTCCACTACTCCGCCCCGCCCACCCTCCGCCCTCAGGTCCTGCTCGACGGCGAGGAGCTCTTCCCGCTCGCGCCCGGCTACACCGAGTACTTCTCCGGCGGCCTGGTCACCTCCGCCCCCGACGGCCTCGCCGTGCGCCGCGCCACGCCGAAGCTGACCCGGGGCGCCCACCGGCTGCGCATCACCGTGCGGGGCGGGGAGCAGGGGCAGCTGTTCCGGCTGCGCCGCATCACCGGCGCGACCCGGGCCGAGGACGTCGCCGAGGCCGTACGCGCCGCGCGCGGCGCCCGCGACGTGGTGCTGTTCGCCTACGAGGACGCCACCGAGGGCCAGGACCGCACCACGCTGGCGCTGCCCGGCAACCAGGAACGGCTGATCGAGGCCGTCACCGCGGCCAACCCGCGCACCACCGTCGTCCTCAACACCTCCTCGGCGACCACCATGCCCTGGCTGGAACGGACCGGGGCCGTCCTGCAGATGTACTACCCGGGCCAGGAAGGAGCCGCCGCCACCGCCGCCGTCCTGTACGGCGACTGCGACCCGGGCGGCCGGCTCACCCAGTCCTTCCCCCGCGACGACGCCCACCACCCGGTCGCCGGGGACCCGCTGCGCTACCCGGGCGTCGACGGCCGGCAGGAGTACACGGAGGGCGTCCACATCGGCCACCGCTGGTACGACCGGGAGGGGGTGCGCCCGCTGTTCCCGTTCGGGCACGGGCTGTCGTACACCTCCTTCTCCTACGCCGAACCGTCGGCGCGCCGCACCCGCGACGGGGTCGCGGTGAGCTTCACCGTCCGCAACACCGGACGGCGCGCGGGCGTGACGGTGCCGCAGGTGTACGTCGGGCCCGCGCCGGACCTGCGGCTCGACCAGGCCGTACGGGTGCTGGGCGGGTACCGCCGCCTCACCCTGCGCCCGGGGGAGCGGCGGCGGGTCACCGTGCACGTCGGCGCGCGCACGCTGTCGTGCTGGGACCCGGGGCGGCACGACTGGGTGCTGGGCACGGGCCGGCGCACGGTGTGGATCGGGGCCTCCTCCCGCGACCTGCGGCTGCGCACCGCCGTGGAGGTGCGCCGGTGACGCGAGGCCCGGCGGACGGGGCCGCCGTGGCCCTCGATGCGGCGGCCCGTGATGCCGCGGGTCCCGGTGCTGTGATCCCGGCGCTGTGGTCCGGGCGCTGTGGTCCGTGACACCTCCGACCCCGCGGGACGCGGGAGCCGACCGGTGACCCGGTAGGCTTCCCGGGCGTGCGCTGCCTCGCGCGCACGTCCGGGAAA
Source organism: Streptomyces sp. NPDC006134 (assembly GCF_040628835.1). Lineage (NCBI taxonomy): Bacteria > Bacillati > Actinomycetota > Actinomycetes > Kitasatosporales > Streptomycetaceae > Streptomyces > Streptomyces sp. NPDC006134. The sequence goes on from NZ_JBEXTV010000015.1 coordinate 77,484, forward strand.
ACCCCACGCCCGGGAGAACCGCGCATGTCCGGGAGAGCCGCATACGTCCGGGAAGCCCGGGGCAGCAGGGACGCGAATCGGGAGGATGGGGCATTGCACGTCCAGGAGTGGCTCGACACCGTGCCCGCGGCAGCCGTCTACGCCGTCGTGGGACTGGTCATCGGACTGGAGAGCCTGGGCATCCCGTTGCCGGGCGAGATCATCCTGGTCTCGGCGGCCCTGCTGTCCTCCCAGCACGCCGGCATCGACCCGGTGATCCTCGGCGTGTGCGCCAGCGCCGGTGCCGTGATCGGCGATTCCCTCGGCTACGCCATCGGCCGCAAGGGCGGACGGCCGCTGCTGGCCTGGCTGGGGAGGAAGTTCCCCCGGCACTTCGGCGAGGGCCACATCGCCACCGCCGAGCGGTCCTTCCAGAAGTGGGGCATGTGGGCCGTCTTCTTCGGCCGCTTCGTCGCCCTGCTGCGCATCTTCGCCGGCCCGCTGGCGGGCGTGCTGCGGATGCCGTACTGGAAGTTCCTGATCGCCAACGTCCTCGGCGGCATCGTCTGGGCGGGCGGCACCACCGCCGTCATCTACTACGTCGGGATCGTCGCCGAGTCCTGGCTCAAGCGCTTCTCCTGGCTGGGCCTGGTGGCCGCCGTGCTGATCGGCCTGGCCTCGATGCTGGTCCTCAAGCGCAAGGCGAAGGCGGCGGCACCGGGGCAGGCGCCGGCGGCCGAGCCGGAGACGGTCCCGGCCACCGACTGAGACCCCGGGCGTCAGCGCCGGTCGTCGTGGACCTCGCGGTGCGCCCTGGCCAGCTCCGCGTACATCGTCCCGTTCAGGGTGACGCCCTCGCGCTCCTCGTCCGTCAGCTGCCGCTTCACCTTCGCCGGCACGCCCGCGACGAGGGAGCCCGGGGGCACCTCCATGCCCTGCGGGACCAGGGCCTGGGCGGCGACCAGGGAACCGGCGCCGATCACCGCGCCGTTGAGGACGGTGGCGCCCATGCCGATCAGGCAGTCGTCCTCGACGGTCGCGCCGTGCACCACCGCGTTGTGCCCGATGGAGACGCGCTCGCCGACGGTGACGGGGAAGCCGGGGTCGGCGTGGAGGGTGCAGTTGTCCTGGACGTTGCTGTCCGCCCCGACCTCGATCCGCTCGATGTCGCCGCGCAGCACCGCCCCGTACCAGACGCTCGCCCCCGCGTGCAGTGTCACGTCCCCGACGACCGTGGACGTCGGCGCCACGAACGCCTCCGCGTCCACCTTCGGTTCCTTGCCGCCGATGCCTCTGATCAGCGCGTTGTGCGTCATCATCGCCTCCTGGTCGGGTGATACACGGCACCGTACGCCACCCGGTGGGGTGAAGATCACAGACCCGGGGCGGCAGCGGCGCCGCGCGCGCTGAGTACGGTAAGCGGGTGCCCAAGCCCAAGAACACGTTCTCGTCCTGGCGGCGCCGCCTCGCGCAGCGCGCCGTCCACGCGGGGTGGGCCTGGGCGCAGCGCACGGGGTCCGTCACCGCCGAGCACCCCGGGCGCTTCCGCTTCGGCGCGCTCGGCACCGGCACGCGGCTCGCCTTCCCGCTCGGCACGGTCTTCGGCGAACCGTGGATCCACCTGGGCGCCCACTGCATCATCGGCGAGCAGGTCACCCTCACCGCCGGGCTGATGCCCGGCCTCGACCTCGGCCCCGAGCCGATCCTGCGCATCGGCGACGGCGTCGTCCTGGGCCGCGGCAGCCACGTCATCGCCGACACCACGGTCACCATCGGCAGCGACTGCTACGTCGGGCCGTACGTCTACGTCACCTCCACCAACCACTCCTACGACGACCCCCACGAGCCCATCGGCAAGCAGTGGCCCCGGATGGAACCGGTGGAGATCGGCCCCGGCTGCTGGATCGGCACCGGCGCGGTGATCCTGCCGGGGGCGCGGATCGGGCGGAACGTGGTGGTGGCCGCGGGCGCCGTGGTCCGCGGCACGGTGCCCGACCACAGCGTGGTCGCGGGCGCCCCCGCCCGGGTCGTACGGCGCTGGACCCCCGCCGACGGCTGGCAGCCGCCGCTCAGGACCCCGGCACCGGTGCCGATACCGGAGGGCGTCACCCCGGAGCAGCTGCTGGCGCTGGCGGAGGCGGCGGCGGACGGGGAAGCGGCGGCGGGGGAGGCGGCGGCGCGGTCCGCCGAGGCGTAGAGGGCCTGGGCCGGTGGCCCCGCGGAGAGAGCCCGGTCCTCAGCCCGCCGCCAGCAGGACCGTGCCCGCCAGCGCGAGCCCCGCGCCCGCCGCCTGGACGGCGCGCAGCCGTTCGCTGAGGAACCCGCGTGCGGCGAGCGCCGTCACCACCGGGTAGAGGGAGGCGAGCACGGCGGCCACCGTGACCGGGCCGTGCTGGGCGGCGACGGAGTAGGTGCCGTTCGCCGCGACGTCGGCGAGGCCCACGAAGGCGAGCGCCGGGAGCGAGCGCCACGGGAAGCCTTCCGGCGGGAGGGCCGCGCCGCCGCGCCGAACGGAGACGCACAGGGCCGTACCGCCCACGACGATGTTCGTGACGCGCTGCACGAACAGGGCGAGGAACAGGCCCGTGACCGTGGTCGACGCCTCCGCGATCAGGGCCATGACGGCGCCGAAGCCGAACGCCGCGACCAGCGTGAGGACCACGGCCTGCCGCTGGACCGGGGCGCCCCGCAGCTGCGGACCGCCCGCGAGGACGACACCGGCGACGGCGACCAGGATGCCCGTGAACTGCAGCAGCCCCGGACGCTCGCCCAGCACCAGGCCGACGCCGACCGGGACGGCCACGCCGAGCGAGCCGAGCGGGGAGACGACGCCCATCGGGCCCAGGGCGAGCGCCTTGTAGAAGGCGAGCATCGCCACCGGGCCCACCAGGCCGGCGGCCACGGCGAACCACAGCTTCGGCCCCGCCTCGCTCCAGCCGCCGGTGGCGACGACGATCGCGCCGAGGACGACGACCGCGAGGGACTGGGAGACGACGACCACCGTGAGGGCGGGGGTACGCCGGCTCAGTACCCCGCCGCCGAAATCTGCCAGGCCCCACAGGAGGCTGGTGGCCAGGGCGAAGAGAGCTGTCATGGGACGGTGGCCTCGCAGTACAGTTCAGTGAACGATCAGGTGCACCCCACCATAGTTCAATAAGTTGTACTGTGTCATCCACGATATTGGACGGAATGTGTCGGACCTCGACCTGCTGACCCAGTCCCTGGCGCGCAACGTCAAGCGCTGGCGCACCGAGCGCGGCTTCACCCTCGACGCGCTCGCCGCCCGCGCCGGGGTCAGCCGCGGCATGCTCATCCAGATCGAGCAGGCCCGCACCAACCCCAGCCTCGGCACGGTCGTCAAGATCGGCGACGCCCTCGGCGTCAGCATCACCACCCTGCTCGACTACGAGCAGGGCCCCCGGGTCCGCATCGTCCCCGCCGAGCAGGCCGTCCGGCTCTGGCACACCGACGCCGGCAGCTACAACCGGCTCCTGGCGGGCACCGAGGCGCCCGGGCCGCTGGAGATGTGGGACTGGCGGCTCATGCCCGGCGAGAGCAGCCCGTCCGACCCGCATCTCGCCGGCACGGTCGAGCTCGTGCACGTCACGGCCGGGGAACTGACCCTCACCGTCGACGGCGTGGCGCACCGCGTCCCGGCGGGCGCCAGCGCGTCCTTCGAGGCCGACGCCCCGCACACCTACGGCAACGACGGCGACGTGCCCATGGAGATGGTCATGGCGGTCTCGGTCCCGCCCGTCCGCTGAGACACCCGGCCGCGGGACCGCCCGCCGTTGCTAGCGTGCGGCCATGCACGCACCCATCGGACACTTCGACAACGCCCGGCCCGCGCCCGACTGCCTCGACGAGCTGACCCGGCCGGTCGCCGACGCGGTACGCCACTGGCGCGGCAGCGTCCCCGCCGACCAGATCGTCTACGTCGACACCGACCCGCAGTGGGCCGACACCGCCACCTTCGTCGAGCACTACGGCCGCGAGCTGCTCGAACAGTCCGCCAACTGCGTGGTGGTCACGGGCAAACGCGGCGGCGGGACCACGCTCGCGGCGTGCGTGGTGCTCTCCACCACCCGGGTCGACGTCAACGGCGCCGTCCGCCGGCACCTGGGCGCCCGCAAGGCATCGTTCGCCCCCATGGACACGGCCACGGGGGAGACGGGCATGGAGTACGGCGGCATCACCCCCGTCGGCCTGCCCGAGGGCTGGCCGATCCTGGTGGACCCGGCCGTCACCGACCTGCCGTACGTCCTCGTCGGCAGCGGACGCCGGCGCGGCAAACTGCTGGTCCCCGGCAAGGCGTTCGCGGAACTGCCCCAAGCGGTGGTGCTGGAGGGGCTGGGCGTCGCCTGACGTCCGGGACCGGCCGGCGCCAGGCGCCGGTCCGCCGGGTCAGTGGTCGGCGTTCCTGCCGATGTACAGGTCGGCGAAGGCCGCCGCCGCCGGAGGGGAGGCGAGCAGGCGGCGCAGCCGGGCCAGCGTCGTACCGGCGCGGAACGGGTTGCCCGACGAGGCGCCGTGGAACACGTCGGACAGCCACAGCGAGAACTCCTGGTACTGCCACACGCGCCGCAGGCTCGCCTCGCCGTAGCCGCGCAGGCCGCGCTCGTCGCCCGTGGTGAGACGGGCGGCGAGCGCGTCGCCCAGCAGGAAGGCGTCGTGCAGGGCGAGGTTCATGCCCTTGGCGGCGATCGGCGCGGTGAGGTGGGCCGCGTCACCGGCGAGGAAGAGGCGGCCGTGCACCATGGGGTCGACGACGTAGTTGTGCATGTCCAGGACGCGCTTCTCGAGCAGCCGTCCCTCGGTGAGCGGCTCGGCGCCGGTGGCGGCCAGGCGGTGGCTCAGCTCGGTCCACACCCGGTCGTGCGGCCAGTTCTCCGGGTCGTCGCCGGAGGGGCATTCGAGGTAGTAGCGGGTGACCTGCGGGCCGCGGGCCATGTGCGCGGCGAAACCCCGCGGATGGATGCCGAAGACGACGCAGTCGCAGGACGGCGGCGCCTCGGCCAGCAGCGCCAGCCAGCCGATCCCGTAGTCGTGCCGCGAGGTGCGCTCCGGCGGCAGCGCGGTCCGCGTCACCCCGCGCGCCCCGTCGCACCCGGCGACGAAGTCGCAGCGCACCAGCCGCCGTTCGCCCGTGTCCGGGCAGACGTACGACACCGCGGGCCGGTCCGTGCCGAGGTCGTGCAGTGCCACGTCCCGTACGCCGAAGGCGATCGCACCGCCCCGCACGTCCGCGTACTCGCGGACCAGCTCCGTCACCAGCAGCGGCTGCGGGCAGACGAAGTGACGGTGCCCGGTCAGCTCGGTGTACCGGAACCGGTGCCGGTCGCCGCCGACCCGGAACTCGCACTCGGTCTGCGTCGGTGCCGCGTCCAGCAGCTCCCGTGCCAGGCCCCGCCGCCGGAGCTCGCGCACCGCCCACTCCTCGACGAAGCCCGCACGGGGCCGGGCTTCGATGAACTCCCGGCTCTCCGTCTCCAGCACCAGGCAGTCGACGCCCGCGGCGCGCAGGACGGCGCCGACGGTGAGCCCGGCCGGGCCTGCGCCGACGATGACGACCGGGAAGTGCCGCGGGGCGGTGGCGACGCGGTCCGGGTGCGGGTGCGGGTGGGGAAAGTGCGAGGTCATCCGCGCATTATCGCCGGGGAGGACCGGCGGGGGCACGGGGAGGCGGGCGCGGAGGGAGGCGGCGCGGGGAGAAGTGGACGCAGGGGAGGTGGGCACGGGGAAGCGGACGCAGAGGAGGCGGGCATGGGGAGGCGGGCGCGGGGGAGGTGGCAGCCGCCTCCCGCCCGCACGGGTGCGCCGCGGAGGCGGGGCCGCCGGTGAGCGGGCGGGTCAGCCCAGGCGCGGGATCTCGATCGCGGGGCAGCGGTCCATCACCATCTCCAGCCCGGCGGCCCGCGTCCGCTCGTAGGCGGCCTCGTCGACGACCCCCAGCTGGAACCACACCGCCTTCGCGCCCTTGGCGACCGCCTCGTCGGCGACCGGCCCGGCCAGCTCGCTGTTGACGAACACGTCGACGACGTCCACGTCGAAGGGGACGTCCGCGAGGGAGGCGTACCCCGGCTCGCCGTGCACCGTCTCCGCCTTGGGATGGACGGGCACGACGCGCTTGCCGAAGCGCTGGAGCACCTCGGCGACGCCGTACGCCGCGCGCTGCCGGTTGTTCGACAGGCCCACCACGGCCCAGGTGTCGCCGAGCTCGGTGAGGATCTTGCGGACGGTTGCCTCGTCGCCGTACATCGGCGGCCTCCTTGGACTGCGGGACTGCTGGACGCGCTGTCGTCCGGACAACGCCGGCGCCGCGTGACCGATTCCCGGCGCCCGCCCCGCCACCCCGGGTGAGCAGGCGTTCCGCGCGGCCCCCGTAGGCTGGCCGGATGCAGGACGAGTACCGCACGGTCGCCCGCGCGGGCGTGCACGAAACCGAGATCAACCGCTCCCGCTTCCTGTGCGCCCTCGCCCCGGCGGCCACCGAGCAGGAGGCGCAGGACTTCGTCGCGGCCGTGCGCAAGGAGCACGCGGACGCCACGCACAACTGCTGGGCGTACGTCATCGGCGCCGACGCCTCCGTCCAGAAGGCCAGCGACGACGGGGAACCCGGCGGCACCGCCGGCCTGCCCATGCTCCAGATGCTGCTGCGCCGCGACATGCGGTACGTCGTCGCCGTCGTCACCCGCTACTACGGCGGCGTCAAGCTGGGCGCCGGCGGGCTCATCCGCGCCTACGGAGGGACGGTCGGCGAGGCGCTCGACGCCCTCGGCACGATCACCCGCCGCCGGTTCCGCCTGGCCACCGTGACGGTCGACCACCAGCGGGCCGGCAAGCTCCAGAACGACCTGCGCGCGGCCGGGCGCGCGATCCGGGACGTGCGCTACGGCGAGGAGGTCACCCTGGAGATCGGCCTGCCGGACGCCGACGTGGACGCCTTCCGCGCGTGGCTGGCGGACGCGACCGCGGGGACGGCCCGGTTCGAGCCGGGCGGGGAGGCGTACGGGGACGTGTGAGCCGGGAAGGGGGACCGGAGGCGGGTGGGCGCGCCGCTTCCCGGTCCCGCCCGTCCACCGGACGGCGGAGGGGCGACATTCGGTCAAGTCCGCCGGAGCCCGGCCCGCGAGCGGAAAGCGGCCGGTCGGCCGGATCCTTGCGGTCCTCGCCCGGACACAGCGGCCCGCTTCCCCGAGAAGGGCGCAGAGAGTGCATGTAGGGCGCATGCACCAGTGCTCCCCAAGGGCTCCGAAACATGTCCGGTGACCGGCCCGCCGGCGGGCGACCAAAAATCAACGAGGGGGGGATGACACACCTCGTCCTCGTCGCCACGATCAGGGCACCGATCTTCGTAGCGGAGGGAAGAATGCCGCTGAAGGTGCTTCTGGCGAACGCCCCGAACCCCACTGCCAACGGAAACGCGTCCAACTACGCCTGCTATCCCCACATCGGTATCATCCAGCTCGCCACGGCGATACGTGACACCTTCGGCGATCAGGTGGAGGCACGCGTGGTCGACGGAGGTATCAGCAATACCGCCGAAGTGCAGAGAAAAGTGCGGGAATTCGGACCGGACCTCGTCGGGGTGAGCGCCCTGACCCCCACCTACGGCGAGGCGCTCAAGATCGCCGACACCGCGAAACAGGTCGGGGCCAGGGTCGTCCTCGGGGACGACCACGCCGGGTTCTTCCCCGAGCTCATCCTGGCCAACCGGCCCTGCGTCGACTATGTCGTCGCCAACGACGTGGGGGAGACGCCCTTCGTGGAACTGGTCGGCGCGCTCCTGTCCGGCGGTCCGGTGTCGGACGTCTCCTCGCTGGTCCACCGGCAGGGCGAGGCGATCGTCTCCAACGCCGCGCCCCGGTACGCGCTCGCCGAACGCAACACGATTCCGGACCTGGCGTTCATACGCGACGAACTCGACGTGTACGCCCGGAACTACCGGGAGCAGTTCGGGCATCTGCACGACCACACGGTCAGACCCGTCACCGTGAACAACGCCCGCGGCTGTGAGAACGGATACAAACGCTGCACCTATTGCAGCATCGCCGACCTCACCGTCAACACGGGCGAACCGAGCGGATTCTGGAAGGCGGTGGAGACCTACAACCGGGAATTCGGCATCAACCTCTTCTTCGAGGTGTACGACAGCTTCACCGCCAGCCCGCGTTATGTCGACGCCCTCATCGACGCCACTCCCCGCCACATCCGCCGCCGTATCGACAACGGTGAGCTGGAGGTCATGGTGTACGCGCGAGCGCTGGGCCTGACCAAGCGCAACAACGTGGACAAGTGCCGCCGCCTCGGCGTGACCCGGGTGAACATCGGACTCGACGCCGCCGACCCCGAGATGCTGGAGGCGCAGCGGAAGAACAAGACCACCGACGCGACGAACCTGGAGGCGATCCGGCTGCTCAACAAGGCCGGGATCTCCGTACACGCCTCGTACATCGCGGGGGCGCCGGGCGAACGCCCGCAGACGCTGGACCGGACGATCGAGGGCATCCGGCGGATGCTGGGCGAGGTCGAGCTGTCGTCCGTCGAGTTCTCCCGGTTCATCCCCCTGCCCAACAGTCCGGCGTGGGACCTTCTCGTCGACCACGAGAAGCCCTCGTTCTTCAAGAGCAGCACGGAGATCGACGCGTACCTGGCCGATCTCGACATCACCCTCACCCCCGAGAAGCGGGCGGAGCTGCGCGAACGCTTCGGCGAACAGGACCTGCTCGACATCGACGAACTCGCGGCCGCGTGGGCGGAGAACTTCACCCACATCACCGAGGACTACGCTCTGCAACGGATCGCGGAAGTCGACCGGTTGGTCATGGCGCACAACGTACGCACCGGCAACAACGTCGGCTAGCCACCGGTGACCACACCGGCGACCGCGGCCGGCCACCGGTGTGGTCACCGGTGGCCGGCCGCGGTCGCCACGAAGGGAGTGAAGCCGATGCTGGGAGTGTCCAGCCTGTCCACCTACGCCCTGGGGACACTCCTCATCATCCTGCTGCCGGGGCCGAGTTCCCTCTACACGCTGTCCGTGGCGGCACGGCGCGGAGTGCGGACCGGGTACCGGGCGGCGGCGGGCGTGTTCCTCGGCGAGACCCTGCTGATGCTGCTCACCGCCGCGGGACTCGCCTCGCTGCTGCGCGCCAACGCGCTCGTCTTCTCGGCGATCAAATACGCGGGGGCCGGCTATCTGGCCTGGATCGCCGTCGGCATGCTCCGCGGAGCCCTGAGGACATGGCGCACGCGGAGGGCGGCGGCACCGGCCGAGAGCCCGGAAGACACGCGCCACGACGAGCGGCCGTTCCGCCGGTCGCTGCTGATCACGCTGCTCAACCCGAAGGCGATCCTGTTCTTCATCTCCTTCTTCGTGCAGTTCGTGGACCCGGCCTACCCCCACCCGGTGCTCTCCTTCGGCCTGCTCGCACTGATCTACCAGGCGATCAGCGTCAGTTACGTGACCTTGCTGATCCTCGGCGGTACGTATCTCTCGGCCCAGTTCCGCCGCCGCCGGCGGCTGTCGGCGGCGCTGACCACCGGAGCCGGCGCCCTCTTCCTCGGCTTCGCGGCGAAACTCGCCACCACGGGCAACTGAGCGGCGGGCCGGACACCGGCGAACGGCCCGCCCCCGCGCCGCCCTATCACTTCCGAGGATCACAACCGACCTCGCCTCCCCTGTAATGGAGCCGAGCCGACGGGGGAGTCGGAGGGCGGCCGATCCGGTCCACGCGACCGGACGGGGCAGGGGGTGACCACGGTGCGGGCTTCGAGGTTCGTCGCCACGGTGGCGCTGTCGCTGTGCGCGGTGTCCACGGTGGGCGGCTGCGGGGAAGGCCCGGGCCGGGACGGTGCGGAGCGGACGCGGTCCGTGCCGCGGTCCGCCCGGGCCCAGGACGACCTGCTGAAGCGGGCCGAGTCGGAGCTCGCCGGGCGGTGCCTGAGGGAACGCGGGATGGCACCACCGCCGGCCTCGCCCGGGGCAGGGGACGGGGCCCGCACCGGCGACGGCTCCGCGCCGGACCGGGAACCGGCGGCACGACGCGCGTTCCCGTACGGGATCGACGACCCCGCCTGGGCCGCCGAGTACGGCTTCGGCGGCGCGTCGGACACCGGGAACCCAGACGGTGCGGACGGCGCGGACGGCGCCCGCGCACAGGCGCCGCGGCCCGGCGGGCAGGAGGCGCGGCAGCAGCAACGGCTCGTCGACGCGCTGTTCGGCACCGGGCGCCGGGAACTGTCCACCCGGACGGCCACCGGGCTGGTCGTCCGGGCCAACAGCGACGGGTGCCTCGCCCAGGCACAGCGCATCCTCTACGGCGACCAGGCCCGCTGGTTCCGCGCCACGGTGGCGGTCGACAACCTGGAGGCCGCCACCCACCACCGCGTGGTCCGGGACCCCGCCTACCGGGCCGCGCTCACCCGCTGGGCCCGCTGCATCGCCCCGGTGCACAAGGCCGACGACCCCGGTGAACTGCGCACCGCCTGGCAGCGCCAGGCCCGTGACCTCCCGCCGGACCGGGCCGCGGCCCTGCAACGGCGGTGGGCCGTGGCCGAGGCCCGGTGCGTGCGGAGCACGGACCTCGCCGCCACCGGGACCAGGCTGGAGCGACACCACGCGGCCGAGGTACGGGCCGAGTACGCCGAACTGATCGCCGACCACCGGCGCATGCGCGAGCAGGGTCTGCGCCACGCCGTGCGGCACGGCCTCTGACACCTCCCCGACAGGACTCCCGGGGCCCGGCCGGCGACCGGCCGGCAGGGCACCGGGTTCAGCGAGTGCGTCCCGCCGGGACCACTCGGCCTCACCCACCGAAAGGACCGACATCATGCGCAAGACCCTCGCCACCACGGCCGGCCTGATCCTCGCCGCCGCTGCCACCCTGGTCACCGTGCCCACCGCGGCCCACGCCGCCGCCCCCTGCGCCCGCGGGAACTTCTGCGCCTACACCGACGCCAACTTCGGCGGCCTGGGCGTGAGCTGGTCCGGCGACGACGGCTGGTGGGAGGGCAACATCGCCGACCAGGACAGCTCCTGGGCCAACCACGGCATCTCCGGCCCGGGCATCAAGGACCACGTCAAGGTCTACGCCAGCGCCTGGCAGGGCGGCGGCGTCACCATCTGCCTGCGCCCCGGCCAGGAGGTCGGCTACAACGCAGGAGCCAACGACCGCGGCGACTCCCACATCTGGACCACCGGCTGCTGAACGCACCCGCCCCGACAGGCTCACCACCCGGGTACGGCACCCGGGTGGTGAGCCTCGGGTGCAACCCGCCGCCTCTCCCGGCGCACTGAAAGGGGTGCAGACGTTGGCACCCGGAAGGAGAGCAGGGAGTGCTCGGCATGAGGAAGACGCGTGTACGGATGAGAGCGGGCGCCGTGGCGCTGGCCGCCGCGGTGGCCGTCGCGTCGCCGGCGACGGCGCACGCCGGCGCGGGATGGTCCCCGGCGGAACTGTCCTGGGCGGGCGACGCCGCGCTGACCGGGATCACCCGGGTCGACGGTGACACCACCTGGGCGTACGGGATGCGGGTGAGCCGGGAGGGCAAGGCCGAGCGCTCGGCACCCCTGCTGCTGACCCGGGACGACGGCGAGCGGGACTGGCGGGAGATGCCGATGCCGCCGTTCAGCCAGGGCTCCGACCAGATCAGCGAGATCAGCGCCGTGTCGCAGGACGACGCCTGGGCGGTCGGGCTGTACGACGAGGCGCGCGGCGCCTTCCGCACCCAGCACTGGGACGGCACCGCCTGGCAGGTGATCGACGCCCCGGCGCCCGAAGGGGTGCGGCTCCTGGGCAGCGGACTGCTGGACGTGTCGGCCCGCTCCGCCGACGACGTGTGGGCGGTCGGCTGGCTCGAGGTCGTCGACAGCGAGAGGCCCAGCCCGAACCCGGACAAGCCCGGCGGGACGGTCGTGGAAACCCACGCGGAGGCGCTGGTCCAGCACTGGGACGGCACCGCGTGGCACATCGTGCCCGTGCCGGACGCCGGCTCGCTGTGGGTGAGCTCCGTCACCGCCCTCGCCGCCGACGACGTGTGGGTCTCCGGCTACACCTCGCAGGACCAGCCGATGATGCTCCACTACGACGGCGGCTCCTGGTCCCGCGTCCCGGTCCCCTACGACGGGGTGAACGGCGAACTCCTCGACCTGGAGGTGCGCGGGCCCGGCGACATCTGGGCGGCGGGCCGCAAGCTGAACGACGACGAGGACACCGGGCACGCCCTGGTCATGCGCTGGGACGGCCGCGCCTGGCGGCAGGTGCCGGTGCCGGCGGACGCCGGCCGCGTCGACGACCTGGCCCTCACCCCCGGCGGGGTCGCGGTGACCGGCGAGCGGCCGGACGGCACCCCGTACGCGATGCGGCTGCGCGACGGGCGCTGGTCGTCGCTGGAGGTGCCGCAGGCCGACCCGGCCGGGAGCCGGCACCTGAGCGGACTGGCCTGGACCCCGCAGGGGATCACGGTCGTCGGGTACGACGAGCAGGAGAACGGGCTGCCGAGCCCGGTGCTGCTGACCGGCGGACGCTGAACCTCCGGCCCCCTCACGGTCCGCCCCGTCCCGGGGCGGGCCGTGTCCTTCGGGCCGCCCGAGGGCGGTGAGGGCACAGGTGCCCACGGGCGTTACCGTGGTGGGTGCTCACAGCGCCGGCCCCGCGGGACCGGCGCTGTCCCCGGAGGCCAGGTGAGGAGAGAGATGCGGGCCGGAGCGGCGACGTGAGAATCCTGCACACCTCCGACTGGCATCTGGGACGGTCGTTCCACCGGGTCGGCATGCTCGGCGCCCAGGCCGACTTCATCGGCCACCTCGTCACCACCGTGCGCGAGCGCGCCGTGGACGCGGTGGTCGTGTCGGGCGACGTGTACGACCGGGCGGTGCCGCCGCTGGCCGCGGTCGAACTGTTCGACGACACCCTGCACCGCCTCGCCGGTCTCGGCGTGCCCACGGTGATGATCTCCGGGAACCACGACTCCGCCCGCCGTCTGGGCGTGGGCGCCGGGCTGATCGGACGGGCCGGCATCCACCTGCGGACCGAGCCCGCGGCGTGCGGCACCCCGGTGGTGCTGGCCGACGCGCACGGGGACGTCGCCTTCTACGGGCTGCCGTACCTCGAACCCGCCCTGGTCAAGGACGAGTTCGCCGTGGACAGGGCGGGCCACGAGGCCGTGCTCGCCGCCGCCATGGACCGGGTCCGCGCCGACCTCGCCGCCCGCGCCCCGGGCACCCGCTCCGTCGTCCTCGCCCACGCCTTCGTCACCGGCGGCGAGCCCAGCGACAGCGAGCGGGACATCACCGTCGGCGGAGTGGCCGCCGTGCCCGCCGGGATCTTCGACGGCGTGGACTACGTGGCCCTCGGCCACCTGCACGGCTGCCAGACCATCACCGAACGGGTCCGCTACTCCGGCTCCCCGCTGCCGTACTCCTTCTCCGAGGCCGGCCACCGCAAGAGCATGTGGCTCGTCGACCTCGGCCCCGGCGGCGCGCTGAGCGCCGAGCGGATCGACTGCCCCGTGCCGCGTCCGCTGGCCCGCCTGCGCGGACGGCTGGAGGACCTGCTCGCCGACCCGGAGCTGGCACGGCACGAGGAGGCGTGGGTCGAGGCGACGCTCACCGACCCGGTGCGCCCCGCCGACCCCATGGCCCGGCTCACCGAGCGGTTCCCGCACACCCTCGCCCTCCTCTTCGACCCCGAGCGCGCCGCCGAGGACGCCGGGACCTCCTACGCCCGGCGCCTGGCCGACCGCAGCGACCAGGAGATCGCGGAGGACTTCGTCGCCCACGTGCGCGGCACCGGGCCCGACGCGGACGAGCGGGCCGTGCTGCGGGACGCCTTCGACGCGGTCCGCGCGGACGACGCCGCGCGGGAGACGGCCCGATGAGGAGGGCGGCGTACGGGGTGGACACGGCGGACGAGGGAGAGACCCGATGAGGCTGCACCGGCTGGACATCACCGCCTTCGGGCCCTTCGGCGGCGCGCAGACGGTCGACTTCGACGCGCTGTCGGCGGCCGGGCTGTTCCTGCTGCACGGACCCACCGGCGCGGGCAAGACCTCCGTCCTGGACGCCGTGTGCTACGCGCTGTACGGCTCGGTGCCGGGGGCCCGGCAGAGCGGCCAGGGCACGGGCCTGCGCAGTGATCACGCCGCGCCCGCGACCCGCACCTCGGTGACCCTCGACCTCACCGTCGCCGGGCGCCGGCTGGAGATCACCCGGCAGCCGCCCTGGGAGCGCCCCAAGAAGCGCGGCACGGGCACCACCGTGGACAAGGCGCAGACCTGGCTGCGCGAGTACGACGCGACGGCCGGGGCCTGGAAGGACCTCAGCCGCTCCCACCAGGAGATCGGCGAGGAGATCACCGGGCTGCTCGGCATGAGCCGCGAGCAGTTCTGTCAGGTCGTGCTGTTGCCGCAGGGGGACTTCGCGCGGTTCCTGCGCGCCGACGCCGAGGCGCGCGGCAGGCTGCTGGGCCGCCTCTTCGACACCCGCCGCTTCGCCGACGTCGAAAAACGCCTCGCCGAGCGGCGGCGCGCCACCGAGGCGCAGGTGCGGGACGGGGACGCCGCGCTGCTGGCGGACGCCCACCGCATGCAGCAGGCCGCCGACGGCTCCCTGGAGCTCCCGGAGCTGACGCCGGGCGAGCCGGGCCTGGCCACGGCCGTGCTGACCGCCGCCGCCGTCGCCCGCAGCACCGCCCGCGAACAGCTGACCGTCGCCCGGCTGCGCCTGGCCGCGGCCGAGTCCGCCCAGGCCGCCGCCGAGAGCGACCTGGCGGACGTACGGGAACGGGCCCGGCTGCAGCGGCGGTTCGCCGAGGCGCGGCAGCGGGCCGAGCGGCTGGCGGAACGGGCCGGCGCCCACCGCGAGGCGCAGGAGCGCATGGAGCGGGCCCGCAAGGCCGAGGCGGTGGCGCCCGCCCTGGAGCTGCGGGACGCCGCCGACGCCGAGCACCGGCGGGCCGCCGCCGCGGAGGCACGCGCGCGTGCCGCGCTGCCGGTCGCCTTCGCGGACGCCGGTGCCGCCGGGCTGGCCGCCGCCGCCCGCCGGGCCGCCGAGGAGCTGGGCGGCCTGGAGTCGGCCCGCCGCGCCGAGCGGCGGCTGGCCGAACTCGGCGCCGAACGCGCCGGCCTGGACCGCCAGGAACGTGCCGACGAGGACGTCCTGCACGAGGCGGAGAGCTGGCTCGCCGGCTGGGAGGCCGCCCGAGCCGCCCTCCAGGCCCGTATCGAGGCGGCCCAGGAGGCCGCGACCCGCGCCGAACAGCTCGCCGTGCAGCAGGAGCCCGCCCGGCGGCGGCTGGCGGCGGCCCGGCAGCGGGACCGGCTGACCGCCGAGGCCGACGACGCCCGGCGCCGTGCCCTCGCCTCCGCCGAACACGCCGTCGAGGCCCGCACCCGCTGGCTCGACCTGAAAGAGCAGCGGCTGAGCGGCATCGCCGCCGAACTCGCCGCCACCCTCACCGACGGCGAGCCGTGCGCCGTCTGCGGCGCCACCGACCACCCCGCCCCCGCCCGCAAGGACGCCGGGCACGTCGACCGCGAGGCGGAGGAGCAGGCCCTCGCCGCCTGCCGGCGCGCCGAGGAGCAGCGCGCAGAGGACGAACGGCGGCTGGCCGCCCTGCGGGAGGCGCTGGCCGCCGCCACCGCCGAGGCGGGCGAGGAACCCACCGGCCGGCTGGCCGAGCAGGCCGGGGAACTGGAACGGGCGTACGCACAGGCACGCGCCGCCGCCTCCGGGCTGCACGCCGCGCAGGAGGAGCTGCGCCGGGCGGAGTCGGAGCGGGAGGAGCGCGTCGCCGCGCGGCAGCAGGCCGCGGTGCGGGCCGCCGCCCGGGTGGGCCGGCGCGAGCGGCTGGAGCGCGAACAGGAAACGCTGGAGGAGGAGCTGGCGCAGGCGCGGGGCGCCGCCGGCAGCGTGGCCGCGCGGGCCGCGCAGCTGGAGCGGCAGGCCGCCGCGCTGACCGGCGCCGCCGACGCGGCCCGCGCCGCCGAGGACGCCGCCCAGCGCCTGAAGGACGCCGACGCCCGCCTCGCCGACGCCGCCTACCGGGCCGGCTTCGACACCCCGCAGGCCGCGGCCGACGCACTCCTCGACGACACCGCCCACCGCGCCCTGCGGCGGCGGATCGACGAGTGGCAGACCGAGGAGGCCGCCGTCCGCGCGATCCTCGCCGAGGCCGACACCGCGGCCGCCGCCGGGCAGCCGCCCGCCGACCTCGCCGCCGCCGAACGGGCCGCGGCCGACGCCGCCCGGCGGGTGCGCGACGCCGCCTCCGCACGCGACGCCGCCGCCCGGCGCTGCGCCGAGCTCGACCGGCTCTCCGCGCGCGCCGCCGCCTCCGCACGCCGCCTGGCCCCGCTGCGTGAGGAGTACGACCGGGTGGCCCGCCTGGCCGGCCTCGCCGCCGGCACCTCCGCGGAGAACGAACACCGCATGCGCCTGGAGTCGTACGTGCTGGCCGCCCGCCTGGAACAGGTGGCCGCCGCCGCGACCGCGCGGCTGCAGCGCATGTCGTCCGGCCGCTACACCCTCGTCCACTCCGACGGCCGCACCGGGCGCGGCCGCAGCGGCCTGGGCCTGCACGTCGTCGACGCCTGGACCGGACGCGAACGCGACACGGCGACCCTGTCCGGCGGTGAGACGTTCTTCGCCTCCCTCGCCCTCGCCCTCGGCCTCGCCGACGTCGTCACCGACGAGGCGGGCGGCGTCCGCCTGGACACCCTCTTCATCGACGAGGGCTTCGGCAGCCTCGACGACCAGACCCTCGACGAGGTCCTCGACGTGCTCGACTCCCTGCGCGAGCGGGACCGCAGTGTCGGCATCGTCAGCCACGTCCCCGACCTGCGGCGGCGCATCCACGCGCAACTGGAGGTCGTCAAGGGGCGGTCGGGGTCGGTACTGCGGCAGCGGGGCACCGCCTGAGAGGGGCGGCGGGGCACTGCTTGAGGGGGGCGGGGCACCGCCTGAGGAGGGCGGCGGGCCGACGGCGGCTCAGCGGCCGAGCGAGCGCCGGGGCAGCGGCGAGGAGTACACCACGCTCGTCGTCACCGAACCCAGCGCGCCGATCTTCCCCGACACCTCCTCCAGGTGCCGCATCGAGCGGGCCGCGACCTTGATGACGAAGCAGTCGTCCCCCGTGACGTGGTGCGCCTCCAGGATCTCGGGCGTGACCGCGACCAGGTCGTGGAACGGCTTGTAGTTGCCGTTCGGATAGCGCAGCCGTACGAAGGCCAGGATCGGCAGGCCCAGCCGGTCCGGGTCGACGACCGCCGCGTACCCCTGGATGATCCCCGCCTCCTCCATGCGCCGCACCCGCTCGGTCACCGCGCTCGCGGACATGGACACGGCCCGGGCCAGCTCGGCGAAACTGGCCCGGCCCTCCCGCTGGAGGACGTCGAGGATGCGCCAGTCGGTGGCGTCCGGGGAATACGCGGTCATCCCCGAGGGATAGCAGGGAAATCCCCGGCGGGACAAGGGGGAAGCCGTGGATCGTCCCTTCTTGGAGATGATCATTGCCGCGTAGATTTCCGGCAGGACAGCACGCCGACGAAGGGCCACCCGTCATGAGCACCGGCACCACCACCGCAGCCAACCCCGTCCTGCGCGTCGCCCCCGCCGCGCCGGCCGACGCCGCCGCCTACTTCCGCGCCAGTCTCGCCTTCCACGCCGACGTGTCCGACGTCGCCGCCGCGCTCGCGGCCGGCGGCGACCCCGGGTTCGTCCTCGTCGACTCCCGCTCCACCGCCGCCTGGGACCAGGGCCACGTGCCCGGCGCGGTCCACCTGCCCACCGCGCTCGTCCCCGAGCAGGCCGAGCGGCTCCTCGACCGGTCCGTGCCGGTCGTGACGTACTGCTGGGGCCCCGGCTGCAACGGCGCCACCCGCGCCGCACTCGCCCTCGCCGAACTCGGCTACCAGGTCAAGGAGATGCTCGGCGGCTTCGAGTACTGGGTCCGCGAGGGCTTCGCGTACGAGACCTGGCAGGGCGGCGAGCGGCGCGCCGCCGACCCGCTGACGGCGCCGGCGGACGCGGAGGACTGCGGCTGCTGACCCCTCCGGCCGGCGGCCCTTTGGCGGCTTCGCCGCCGATAACCGCGTGCGCGGTGCTCGAGGGGCGACCATCATGGGGCCCCATGCCCCTGCTCCCGCACCCGACCCCCGACCAGTTGCGCCGCGACCCCCTGCCCCTGCGCGGCCGGACCGCCCTCGTCACCGGTGCCGGCAGGCGGGGCGGCATCGGGCACGCCGTCGCCCGGCGGCTCGCCGCGTACGGCGCGAGCGTGTACCTGCACCACCACGTGCCGCACGACGCCGCCCAGCCCTGGGGTGCCGACCGGATCGACGACGTGGTCGCCTCCGTGCGCGAGGCGGCCGGCAACCCCGCCGCGGCCGTGCTCGCCGGGCCCGGCGACCTCGCCGACCCGGCCGCCCCCGCCGGACTCGTCACCCGGGCCGCCGGCGCGCTCGGCGGACGGTGGGGCATGCCCGACGACCCTGCCCGCCTCGTCGCGTGGCTCGCCACCGACGAGGCGATAGGGGTCTCCCCGGCTCGAACGTGGTTGAGAGCTGGGGAAGGATCACCGGGCAGGTCATCGACTCCGAGGGCGGCTTCCGCCGCCGACCCGTGTCCGGGCCCCGGCTGCGCGCCGGGGCCTCGGGGTCACAGCCGCGACAGCTCGTCCACCAGGTCGTCCAGACCCAGGGACCCCTGCGACAGGGCGGCCATGTGCCAGGACTTCAGGTCGAAGGCGTCACCGTGCCGCTTGCGCGCGTTCTCCCGGCCCAGCAGCCAGGCCCGCTCGCCCAGCTTGTAGCCGATCGCCTGCCCGGGGATCGTCAGGTAGCGGGTCAGCTCGCTCTCCACGAACTCCGCCGGACGGCTGCTGTGCGCGCCGAAGAACTCCTGCGCCAGCGCGGACGTCCAGCGCTCGCCCGGGTGGAAGGGGGAGTCGGCCGGGATCTCCAGCTCCAGGTGCATGCCGATGTCGACGATGACGCGGGCGGCCCGCATCATCTGCGCGTCCAGGTAGCCCAGCCGCTGCTCCGCGTCCGTGAGGAAGCCCAGTTCGTCCATCAGGCGCTCCGCGTACAGCGCCCAGCCCTCGGCGTTGGCGCTGACCATGCCGATGGACGCCTGGTAGCGGGAGAGGTCCTTGGCCACGTGCGCCCACTGCGCGAGCTGGAGGTGGTGGCCGGGGACGCCCTCGTGGTACCAGGTGGAGACCAGGTCGTAGACGGGGAAGCGGGTCTGGCCCATCGTCGGCAGCCAGGTGCGGCCCGGACGGGAGAAGTCCTCCGACGGGGGCGTGTAGTACGGCGCCGCCGCGCTGCCGGGCGGGGCGATGCACGACTCCACCCTCCGCACCCGCTCGGCCAGGTCGAAGTGGGTGCCGTCCAGCGCGTCGATCGCCTGGTCCATCAGGCCCTGCAGCCAGTCGCGGACCTCGTCGACGCCCTCGATGTGCCGGCCGTGCTCGTCCAGGTGCGCCAGCGCCACCCACGGCGTCTCGGCACCCGGCAGGATCTTCTCCGCCTCCTTCTTCATCTCCCCGAGCAGGCGGTGGTACTCGGACCAGCCGTACGCGTACGCCTCGTCCAGGTCCAGGTCGGTGCCGTTGAAGTAGCGCGACCAGCGGGCGTAGCGCTCCCGGCCCACCGTGTCCGGCGCGCCCTCGACCGCCGGGGCGTACACGTCGCGCATCCAGTCGCGCAGTTCGGTCACGGCGGCGGTCGCGGTGCGGGCGGCCTCGTCGAGCTCGGCGCGCAGCGCCTCGGGACCGGCGGACGCGAAGTCCTCGAACCAGCCGCGGCCCTGACCGGTGTCGGCCCACTCGCCGAGCTGCCCGACGAAGGTGGCGGTCGGGCGCGGCCCTCCGTACAGCTTGCGCTCCAGGCCGAGGGCGAGGGACTCCCGGTAGCCCGCCAGCGCGTCCGGCACCGCGCGCAGCCGCTCGGCGATCGCCGCCCAGTCCTCGTCCGTCCCCGTCGGCGTCACGGTGAAGATCTCCCGGACCGCGTGCGCCGGCGTGCTCATGTTGCCGACCGAGCGCAGGCCCTCCTCCGCCTCGTGAACGGCGAGTTCGGCGGTGAGCCGCTCGCGCAGCAGCCGGCCGCAGCGCCGCTCCACATCGCTGTCCGCGCCCGGCCGGCGCTCCGCCTCGTCCAGCTTCGCGAGCGTCGCCCGCGCCAGCTCGGCCAGGGCCTCCTGCCCCGCGGGCGAGAAGTCGGGCAGGCGGCTGGAACTCTCCTTCACGCCGAGGTACGTACCGGTGACCGGGTCGAGGGCGATGAGGTCGTCGACGTAGGCGTCGGCGACCTCGCGGGGCAGCGGGCTCTTGGTCGTCTCTGACATGCGGACATCCTCGTACGGAATCCGGTGCCGCGTCAGCCCGGTTCGCCGGACGCGTGCGTCGCGGCGGCCGGATTTCGCCCAGGGCGTGCCCCGGTCAGGGCGCGGGCGGCAGCAGGGGCCCGCAGTCCCACTGCTGGAAGATCAGCCGGGTCTCGACGCGCGCCACCTCCCGCCGGGCCGTGAACTCGTCCAGGACCAGCCGCTGCAGGTCCGTCATGCCGGCGACCGCGACGTGGACGAGGTAGTCGTCCGGGCCGGTCAGGTGGAAGACGGTCCGCGACTCCGGCAGCGCCCGGATCCGCTCCACGAACGGCCCCACCAGTTCCCGCCGGTGCGGTCGCACCTGCACCGACAACAGCGCCTCCAGGCCGCGCCCCAGCTTCGCCGGGTCCAGGCGCAGGCGATGGCCGAGGATCACCCCGGCGCGGCGCAGCCGGGTCACCCGGTCCAGGCAGGTCGACGGCGCCACCCCGACCTGCGCGGCGAGCTCGCGGTAGGTCGTCCGTGCGTCGTTCTGCAGCAGCCGCAGCAGATGGAGATCGACCGGGTCCAGTACGACAGAGTCGGCCATCGGCCGAACGTAGCACGGGCTTTGGCCCCGATGACCCGGCCGGCGTTCACCCTTACGGCATGGACACGCCCACCGCATCGAGAGCACTGGCCACCGAGGCCGTGCACGCCGGCCGTGACGACCTCGCCCGGCAGGGGCTGCACGCCCCGCCGATCGACCTGTCCACCACCTACCCCTCCTCCGACAGCCGCGGCGAGGCCGCCCGCATCGACGCCTTCGCCGCCACCGGCGCGGAGCCCGACGGCCCGCCCGTGTACGGGCGGCTGGGCAATCCCACCGTCGCCCGTTTCGAGACGGCGCTGGCCCGCCTGGAGGGCACCGAGGCCGCGGTCGCCTTCGCCAGCGGCATGGCCGCGCTGAGCGCCGTCCTGCTGGCGCGGGGCGCGACGGGGCTGCGGCACGTCGTGGCCGTACGCCCCCTGTACGGGTGCAGCGACCACCTGCTGGCCGCCGGGCTGCTCGGCACGGAGGTGACCTGGACCGACCCGGCGGGCATCACCGACGCGCTGCGCCCGGACACGGGGCTGGTGCTGGTCGAGTCCCCGGCCAACCCCACGCTCGCCGAGGTGGACCTGCGGGCCGTCGCCCACGCCTGCGGATCCGTGCCCCTGCTGGTCGACAACACCTTCGCGACGCCCGTGCTGCAGCGTCCCGCCCGGCAGGGCGCCCGGCTGGTGCTGCACAGCGCCACCAAGTACCTCGGCGGACACGGGGACGTGCTCGCGGGCGTGGTCGCCTGCGACGAGGAGTTCGCCGGGCGGCTGCGGCAGGTGCGGTTCGCCA
Source organism: Streptomyces sp. NPDC006134 (assembly GCF_040628835.1). Lineage (NCBI taxonomy): Bacteria > Bacillati > Actinomycetota > Actinomycetes > Kitasatosporales > Streptomycetaceae > Streptomyces > Streptomyces sp. NPDC006134. The sequence goes on from NZ_JBEXTV010000015.1 coordinate 99,167, forward strand.
CCGGCGGCGTCCTGCACCCGCTCGCCGGCTACCTGCTGCTGCGCGGCCTGGCGACCCTGCCCGTACGGGTCCGGGCGGCGTCCGCGAACGCCGCCGAACTCGTCCGCCGGCTCGCCGCCGACCCGCGCGTCGCCCGCGTCCACTACCCGCGCATCGGCGGGGCGATGGTCGCCTTCGAGGTCCACGGCGATCCGCACGAGGTCATCGGCCGTGTCCGGCTCGTCACTCCGGCCGTCAGCCTCGGCAGTGTCGACACCCTCATCCAGCACCCGGCGTCCATCAGCCACCGCGTCGTCGACGCCGACGACCGCCGCGCCGCCGGGGTGAGCGACCGGCTGCTGCGGCTGTCGGTGGGGCTGGAGGACGTCGACGACCTGTGGGCCGACCTGGACGGGGCGCTGGGGGAGCGGGCGGCGGCAAAGGAGCCGTGGGGAGAGGTGCCGGCACGGAAGTGAGGGGCGGGGGAGGGGCGGGGCGCGGGCGGACGGCGTTCCTCGAATCCGTCCGCCGTACCGCCACAACCGCCCGCGGTAGTGCTGGATCCGTCCGCCGTACCGCCACAACCGCCCGCGGTAGCGCTGGATCCGCCCTCCGTGCCGCTACAGCCGCCCTCCGTACCGCTCCTGCGTCCGGTCGTACGCCGCACCGGGGCCGGCGGGGTCGTACGCCGCACCGGTCCCGGCGGCGGCCCGGTCCAGGCGGGCGGTGACGACCAGGGTGCCCTCCTCGATCTGGTAGTCGAGGGGCAGGCCCAGTCCGCGCATCGCGGCGACCATACCGGTGTTCGACGACTGCGTGACGGCGTACACGCTCGCGCAGCCCGCCTCGGCGGCCATCGCGACGAGCCGGCGCAGCAGTTCACCGCCGATGCCGCGGCGCTGCCAGGCGTCCTCGACGAGCAGCGCGACCTCCGTCTCGTCGCCGTCCCACAGCAGGTGGCCCAGCCCGACGACGCGCCCCGACGCGGTCTGCGCGGCGAGCGTCCGCCCGAAGCGCGGGCTGAGCAGGTGGTTCAGATAGCGGTCGGCGTCACCGACCGGCCCGTGGTACCGCAGCCCGAGCGTCCGCGCCGAGCACCGCTCGTGCATCGCCCTGGCCGCCTCCACGTCCTGGGTGCCGGCCCGGCGCACCGTCAGGTCGCCGCCCTCGGGCAGCGTCAGCACGTCCCCGCCGCGCGGAACGCGCGGACCGAGCCGGGCGTCCAGCTCCACCAGCGCCCTCGCGCGCGCGAACTCGGTCGGGGTGAACGGCAGATACGGCCGCTCCACCGTGATCACACCGCCCTCCGGCGCGCGCAGCCGCAGCACGGTGTCCTCCCACACGCCCTCGACCGGCACACCGTCCGCCTCCCGGCCGTCGTCGCCCGGCGCCGCGGGCAGCGAGCGGATCGTGCACCGGCCCAGCAACTTCCGCAACGCCAGAGGGAGTTCCGCCGCGTCCAGGGCGGTCCGCGTGGCCAGCTCCAGGACGCGGGTCGGCGCGTCCACCAGGTCGTGGGCGTCCGCCCGCTCGATCCAGGAGCCGCTGCCGCCCGCCCGCGCCACCGCCCGGGTGATCTCGGACGCCTCGACCCCGGCCGGGGCGCGCAGCAGGAACTCGTCGACGGTGCCCTCGCCCAGCGGGTGCGTCTGCAGGCTCAGGATGTCGACCCGCCGGTCGGCGAGGGCGGCGCACAGCGCGGCCAGCGACCCGGGCTCGTCCCGCACCGTCGTCCGCATCCGCCACAGCACGCCGTCCATCTCGCTGTCCACCCCGCGGTCCGTTCCGCGGTCCGTTCCGCGGTCCGTTCCGCGGTCCGTTCCGCGGTCCGTCCTGCCGGGGTGCTCCGGCGTGACCCGGTCGGCGGGCCCGGCCTGCCGCCCGGCGGACGGCGGCCGGGCGCCGGTATCGTCCGCCGGCGGTGCGTGGCCGTGGCGGCGTGACCACCACAGGTGGAACCCCGCCGTGGCGACCAGGGCGACCGCCGAGACCACCAGCAGGACCGGGCCGTCGGGGCCGTGGCCCACCAGCTGCGCCACGGTGTCCGCCGCGGCGACCGCCGTGAACAGGGCGGCGAGTTCGACCACGTCCCGCCGCCAGTGGCGGACCGGACGGCCGTTCTTGGCGCGCGTCACATCAGACATTTCTCGACTCATACGGCCACTGTGGAGGAACGGTGTTGCGCGATCACGAACGCCTTGTGACCGCTGAGTAAAGAGCCCTCTGTGCTCTTCGTGGCCGTTTGTTCCGGGTGCGGGTGCGGGTGCGGGTGCGGGCCGTGCGGCTTGCGGATGTGTCCGGCCGTGCGGGCGGGAAGCCGGGCGGCGGGCCGGGCATGCGCCGCGCACCAGGGGATGACACCGGTGCGCGGCACATTCACCAGGCTACGGGAGTCACTGGCCGACCCGGCCCGGCTGGAGCACCCGCGTGAACAGCACCGTGCCGTCCTGCTCGCGCAGCCGCACCGTCATCTCCCCGCTGTCGCCGTCGATGTCGACCTCGCCGAAGAACTGGTAGCCGCCGGCGGGCGAGACGTTCGAGGCGGCCGGCGCCTTCACGAACACCCGCTCCGGCCCGAAGGTGCCGTCGAGCGGACTGGCCGGGAACGCCCCGGCGTTCAGCGGACCGGAGACGAACTCCCAGAACGGCTCGAAGTCCGTGAACGCCGCCCGCGACGGCTGGTAGTGCTGGGCCGAGGTGTGGTGCACGTCGGCCGTCAGCCACACCGTGCCGGTGATCCGCCGGTGCTTGACGAACCGCAGCAGCTCCGCGATCTGCAGCTCACGCCCCAGCGGAGCGCCCGGGTCGCCCTGCGCCACCGCCTCGACGTTCGGCCGCCCCTCCGACGTGTCGGGCACCACCAGGCCGATCGGCATGTCCGCGGCGATCACCTTCCACACGGCACGCGACCGCGCCAGCTCCCGCTTGAGCCACTCCAGTTGCTCCCGGCCGAGGATGCCCTGCGGGTCCACCGCCTGGTCGCCGGAGGAGTTGGCGTTGCGGTACGTCCGCATGTCCAGCACGAACACGTCCAGCAGCGGGCCCTGCCGCAGCACCCGGTACACGCGGCCCTCCCGCGCCCCCGGCCGCAGCGTCGAGACCGGGAAGTACTCGGCGAACGCGCGCCGCGCCCGGGCCGCCAGCACGTCCACGCTCTTCTCGGTGTACCGGCTGTCCGTGTCCGCGACGACCTGGCCCGGGTACCAGTTGTTGCGCACCTCGTGGTCGTCCCACTGGACGATCGACGGCACCTGGGCGTTGAACCGCCGCAGGTTCTCGTCGAGCAGGTTGTAGCGGAAGTTGCCGCGGAACTCGGCGAGGGTCTCGGCGACCTTGGACTTCTCCTCGGTGGTGATGTTCCGCCAGATGGTGCCGTCGGGCAGGACGGCCGTCTCCGGGATGGGGCCGTCGGCGTAGACGGTGTCGCCGCTGCACAGGAAGAAGTCGGGGTCCAGGCGGGCCATCGCGTCGTAGATGCGGTAGCCGCCGAGACCGGGGTTGATGCCCCAGCCCTGGCCCGCCTGGTCGCCGGACCACACGAACCGCACCCCGTCGCGCCGGCGGACCGGCACCGTGCGGAACGTGCCGGTGACCGGCTCGCCGGTGCGGCGCGGGTCGTCCGGGTCGGCGAGCAGCACCCGGTAGTGGATCTGCTCGCCGGGCGGCAGGCCGCGCAGCCGGGTCGTGCCGGTGAAGTCCGTGTCCGGGCCCAGCAGCGGACCGTGCCATCTGCGCGGGGCGCGGAACGACTCGGTCGCCGACGTCTCGACGATCATGCGGGCGGGCCGGTCGGAGCGCACCCACACCAGTCCCGAGTCGGTGGTCACGTCGCCCGTCTGCACGCCCCAGCCCGCGCCGGGCCGCCCGGACCGGGCGAAGGCCGGTGCCGCGCCGAGCGCCGTGGGCAGGGTCAGGGCCGCCGAGGCGGCCAGGGAACCGCGCAGGACGCTGCGGCGGCCCGGGAAGGGACGGTGGGACATGACGGTGCCTCCAGGGACGGGTGATCCGGCCGGTGTCGGTGCCACACCTACGCGGGCTCCGCAGCGCCCACGCGAACCCGAGGTGAACAACCGGCCACGCCGTGCGCCGCACCGTGAGCGCCGGCCGGACGGCCGACGGGGTGTCAGCGGCCGCGACTGCCGTCCAGGACGACGCGGGCGACCAGGGCCGGGTCGTCGTTCATGGGGACGTGGCCGCAGCCCGGCAGCCGCACCAGCCGGGCCCGCGGGATGGCGTGCTTGGCGCGTACGCCCTGCCGTGGCAGGAGCAGCCGGTCCCGGCTGCCCCAGGCCACGGTGACCGGTATGCCGGGGACGTCGTCGGCGAAACGGACCTGCCGCCCGGACCGCAGGGTCTCGGAGAACCCCTCGGCCCGGGCCAGCGCGAGCGTCTCGGCGACCACCGCCTCGGGCGAACGGCGACCCGGGCGGGCGTAGATGGTGCTCGTCAGCACCACGCGGCCGGCCGCGGTGCGGGACAGCCGCTCGACCAGGGGCACCGGCATGCGCCGGGCGGTGTGCCGCATGCACGTCAGGACCCCGAAGGCGTACCGCCGCTCGGCCGGCGCCCAGAACCCGGCGGGGGACAGGGCGGTGACGGACCGTACGCGGCCGGTACGGCCGAGTTCCAGGGCCAGCAGACCGCCGAGGGAGTTGCCCGCCGCGTGCGGCCGCTCGATCTCCAGCGCCTCGCAGAACGCGCCGAGCACGGCGCTCATCGTCGGCAGGTCGTGCGCCAGTCCGTCCGGCAGCGCCGGGGACCGGCCGCACCCGGGCAGGTCGACGGCTATCACGTCGCGTTCGGTGGCGAGGATGTCCGCCACCGGGTCCCAGGCCTGCCGGTGGTGGCCGATGCCGTGCAGCAGGAGGAGGGGATCGCCGGCGCCCTTGCGGGCGTAGGCGACGGTCATGGGCCGCGGGCCGTGGGGGGTGGGGACCTGGAACGAGACGGTGGCGGACATGGGGCTCCTCGTGAGGACGCGCGGGAACCCGCCGGAGCCGGCGGAGGGGAACGGACGTTTGCGTAGACAGAGTGTCAGCAACGGCTACCGATGGGTAGCCCCCGGGCCGTTCCGCTCCCGGGTGCCGCGTCCGCCGCGTCCGCCGTGTCCGCCGCGTCCGCCGTGTCCGCCGCGTCCGCCGTGTCCGCCGTGTCCGCCGCACGGCCGGGGCGCCGATTCCGTCTGGACACCACCGGACGCGTCCGCTGGGATGGACCCGTGACCACCGACACCGCCACCGACGTCTTCGAAGAGCACCGCCCCGTCCTCCTGGGAGTCGCCTACCGCATGCTGGGGCGCCTGGCCGACGCGGAGGACGTGGTCCAGGACGCCTGGCTGCGCTGGTCCGCCGCCGACCGCGCGTCGGTCCGCGAACCGCGCGGCTACCTCGTGCGCGTCACCACCCGCCTCGCCGTCGACCGGCTGCGCCAGATCAAGGCGCGGGGCGAGACGTACGTCGGCCCCTGGCTGCCCGAGCCGTACGTCACCGACTACGCGGATACCGTGCCCGACGCCGCCGAGCGGGCCGTGCTCGCCGACTCCGTCTCCCTCGCCGTCCTCGTCGTCCTGGAGTCCCTCTCGCCCCTGGAGCGGGCGGTGTTCGTGCTCAGGGAGGCGTTCGGTTACCCGTACGCCGAGATCGCCGCCATGCTCGACCGCGGCGAGGCGGCGGTGCGGCAGCTCGCCGGACGGGCCCGCAGACACGTCGACGAGCGGCGCCCGCGCTACGACGTCGATCCCGGCCGGCGCCGCGACCTCACCGAGCGTTTCCTCACCGCCGCGGCCGGCGGGGACCTGGAGGGGCTGATGTCCCTGCTCGCGCCCGACGTCCGCCTCGTCGGCGACAGCGGCGGCAAGGCCCGGGCGCCGCTGCGGGTGCTGGAGAGCGCCGACAAGGTGGGCCGCTTCATCCTGGGCGCGGCCCGCAAGGGCGGCGTCTCCGACGCGACCTTCCGCTTCCTGGAACTCAACGGCGGTCCCGCCGCGCTGGTCCTGTCGGGGGGCAAGCCCGACTCCGTCTTCCAGATGGAGGTCGCCGACGGCCGCATCCAGGCCGTCTACATCATCCGCAACCCCGACAAGCTGGGGTCCCTGGCCGCCGCCTGACCGCTCCGCGCTCCGCACGAAGCCCTCGCCGTACGGCGAGGGCTTCGCCGTCGTGTCACGCCCATGACGCCGTACGAACTCCCCGTGAAGTCCCCGCCACACCGCCGACGGACGACGCGCGAGGGATCGAGGATTGGTCTTGACCAAGGGTGGGGGCCGACCTATGGTCGCAGAGAAGTGCAACAACCTTTAATAAACAAGGGCGCTGAAAACGCCGCCGCAGACACGGCGATCGCGGAGGACAGGGTGGGGACCACGCAGGTGGAATCGGTGCCGGAGCCCAAGTACTGGCATCTGAGGACCGTGCTGAGCGAGGCGCTGGAGACGGAGTTCTCCGTCGGGGAGATCCTGCCCAACGAACGGGAACTCGCCGCACGTTTCGGCGTCGCCCGCGCCACGCTCCGCCAGGCACTGGAACAGCTCGAGCTCGAAGGCCGGCTCCAGCGCCGCCGCGGTGTCGGCACGACCGTCGCCCCGCCGCGCGTGGGCGTGTCCGTCGGCACGGAGCAGCACGCCTGGCCCGGAGCGGCGGGCGACGCCTGGCAGCCGGCCGACTGCACCCTGGCGGTCCCGCCCGCGGCCGTCGCCGACGCCCTGGGCACCGGCCGCGACGAGCCCGTGCACACCGTGCGCCGCTTCCGCGCCACGCACGGCCGGCCCGTGGCCGCCGAACTGCTCCACATCCCCGCCTCCTCGGTGCCCGGCCTGTCCGCCATAGAGGCCCCGGCCGGACCCGCACGCGCGCGTGCCGTGCTGCGCGAGCTGCAGCGCCGGGAGCTGGAGCGGCAGGAGAGCGCCGTGGAACTCGGCTCGGCCCACACCGAGGACGCCAAGGTGCTGGACCGGCTCCCGGGATCGCCCGTCCTCGTCGTCACCACCCGCTACATCGCCGAGGGCCGCACCGCCGCGCTCTCCGTCGCCACCTACCGCGCGGACACCTGCCGGCTGACGTTCGGCGACTCGGGCGGCGTGCGGATCGACCACGACCCGCACCGCCGGGCCTCCTGACGGCCGTACCACCACCGGGCACGGGTCCGCTACTGATGACCGGGCACGGGTCCGCTATCGGTCACCGGGCACGGGTCCGCTACTGATGACCGGACATGGGCCCGCTATCGGTCACCGGGCACGGGCCCGTCCGGTCACCGGTGGCGGGCCGTCACCGTCCCGTCCACCGCGAACAGTTGCTCCTCCACGTGGTCCAGGGCCAGCCGCAGCGCCCCGGTGGCCACGGCGGCCTCCCCGAGCAGTGACAGCGCCACCTTCGGCGGGCGCAGGCAGTACCGGGCCAGTTCGCGCCGCAGCGGCTCCAGCACGCCGTCCAGCCCCGACGCCCAGCCGCCGATCACCACCAGCTCCGGATCGAGCGCCAGCGCCAGCGCCGCCACGTCGTGCACCAGCCGCTGGATGAACCGCTCGACGGCTGCGCGGGCCCGCTCGTCGCCCTCCCGGGCCCGTGCGAAGACCTCGGCGACCGCCTGCTCGTCCAGCGGGTGCAGCGGCCGGTCGGTGGTCGACAGCAGCGTCTCCGGCCTCACCTCCCGGCCCAGCAGATGCAGCGCCCCGATCTCACCGGCCGCCCCGCCGTATCCGCGGTGCAGCCGCCCGCCGATCAGCGAACCGGCCCCCGGGCTCAGTCCGGCCAGCACGAACACCATGTCGTCGGAGTCGGTCGCGGCGCCCTTCCAGTGCTCGGCGACCGCCGCCGCGTTCGCGTCGTTCTCCACCAGCACCGGGCACTTGAAGGAACGGCTCAGCCGCTCGCCCAGGCGCAGCCCCGTCCACTCGGGCAGCGCCGTGCCCAGCCGGATCGTGCCGCCCGCCTCCACGATGCCCGGCGTGGCCACGCCCACGGCCCGCAGGGAGCCCCGCGCGACACCGGCCCGGCGCAGCAGCTCGGCCACCGCCGTGCGCAGCCGCTCCAGCCGCTCGTCGGCCGGGGCGGACTCGTCGACGTCCTTGACCTGCGCGCCGATCACCCGGCCGTCCAGGTCGGCCAGGAGCGCCGCGACCCGGTGCGCCCCGATCTCCAGCCCCAGCAGATGACCCGCCTCCGCGCGGAACCGGAACCGTCGCGCGGGCCGCCCCTGCCGCCGGGCGGCGCCCTCCTCCGCGGCCTTCTCGACGACGAGACCCGCCTCGATCAGCCCCTCCACGACGCCCTCGACGGTCGGCCGGGACAGCCCCGTCACCCGCGTGATCTCGGTGAGCGTCGCACAGTCCGTGGCACGCAACGCGTGCAGCACCACCGCGGAGTTGATCCTCCGCAGCAGCGAGGGGTCCCCGCCGGTCAGCCGCCCCACCGTCCGTCCTCCCAGCTCGTGCGCGTGTTGGCCGGATCGTACTCGGCACGCCGTCCCCCGGCGAGCGCGGCCCCGGCCGCCCGCTCGGCCCGGCGCCACGGACCCCGACGCCTACACCGCGATCACCGCCTGCGCGCGGTCCCGCGCCCCGCCCCACCAGGACGGCGCCCTCCCGCTCGGCCGGCTGCGTCCGCTCCGTCGCGCGGCCGGGCCCGGGCCCGGCGGAGCAGGGTCCACCGGATGCCGGGCCCCGGCCATGGGGTACCAGCCACGAGGCCCGATCATGGGCACCAGTCACGGGGTCCCGGCCACGGCCTCGCGCGGGGCGGACGGCCACGGCCCGCCCGGCTCACTCCTCGGCGGCGGCCCGCAGCCGCGCGAACTCCTCCGCCATCGTCTGCGCCGTCCAGTGCGCGTTCAGCCCGCTGGGGTTGGGCAGCACCCACACGCGCGTGTCCCCGATCGTCCGCTCCTGCGGGCCCACCTTCGCCTTGCGGTCGTCGAACGCCGCCCGGTACGCGGTCACGCCCACGACGGCCAGCCAGCGGGGCCGCAGCCGCGCCACCTTCAGGGCGAGCAGCCGCCCGCCCTCCCGGTACTCCTCCGCGCTCAGCTCGTCCGCCCGCGCGGTCGGCCGCGCGACCACGTTGGTGATGCCGAGCCCGTACGACAGCAGCTCGTGCTGCTCGGACGGCTTCAGCCGCCGCGGGGTGAAGCCGGACAGGTGCAGCACCGGCCAGAAGCGGTTGCCGGGGCGGGCGAAGTGGTGGCCGGTCGCGGCCGACATCAGACCGGGGTTGATGCCGCAGAAAAGCACGCGGAGGCCGTCCGCGACGACGTCCGGCACCGGACGGTCGCGGGCGGCCTCCAACTCCTCGGGAGTGAAACGCGTCAGAGGATCGCCCCCGGCGTGTACGCGGCGGCCTGCGGGTGCCGCTTCACGATCTCCTCGACGCGGCCGACGACGGCGGCGACCTGGTCGGCCGCGGCACCGGTGAAGGACAGCTTGTCGGCCATCAGCGCGTCCAGCCCGGCGCGGTCGAGCGGGATGCGCTCGTCGGCGGCGAGCCGGTCGAGCAGCTCGTTGCGCTCGGCGCCCTGCTCGCGCATGGCGAGAGCGCAGGCGACGGCGTTCTCCTTGATCGCCTCGTGCGCGACCTCGCGGCCGACGCCCGCGCGCACCGAGGCCATCAGCACCTTGGTGGTGGCCAGGAACGGCAGGTAGCGGTCCAGCTCGCGGGCGACGACGGCCGGGAAGGCACCGAACTCGTCGAGCACGGTCAGGAACGTCTCCAGCAGGCCGTCCAGCGCGAAGAACGCGTCCGGCAGCGCGACCCGGCGCACCACCGAGCAGGACACGTCGCCCTCGTTCCACTGGTCGCCCGCCAGCTCGCCGGTCATCGAGGCGTAGCCGCGCAGGATCACCATCAGGCCGTTGACGCGCTCGCAGGAGCGGGTGTTCATCTTGTGCGGCATCGCCGAGGAGCCGACCTGGCCGGGCTTGAAGCCCTCGGTGACCAGCTCGTGCCCGGCCATCAGCCGGATCGTTTTCGCCAGCGACGACGGCGCCGCCGCGAGCTGCACCAGCGCGGTGACGACCTCGTAGTCCAGCGAGCGCGGGTAGACCTGGCCGACCGAGGTGAACGCCTCGGAGAAGCCCAGGTGCCCGGCGATCCGCTGCTCCAGCTCCGCGAGCTTGCCCGCGTCCCCGCCGAGCAGGTCCAGCATGTCCTGCGCGGTGCCGACCGGGCCCTTGATGCCGCGCAGCGGGTAGCGGCCGAGCAGTTCCTCCACCCGGCCGTAGGCGACGAGCAGCTCGTCGGCGGCGGTGGCGAAGCGCTTGCCGAGCGTCGTGGCCTGCGCGGCCACGTTGTGCGAGCGGCCGGCCATGACCAGCTCGCCGTACTCCCCGGCCAGCTTGCCCAGCCGCGCCAGCACGGCCACGGTCCGGTCCCGCATCAGCTCCAGCGACAGCCGGATCTGGAGCTGCTCGACGTTCTCTGTCAGGTCGCGGGAGGTCATGCCCTTGTGCACGTGCTCGTGCCCGGCGAGGTCGTTGAACTCCTCGATCCGCGCCTTCACATCGTGCCGGGTGACCTTCTCGCGCTCGGCGATGGAGGCCAGGTCGACCTGGTCCAGGACGCGCTCGTAGGCGGCGATCGCCTCGTCGGGCACCTCGATGCCGAGGTCCTTCTGGGCGCGCAGCACGGCGAGCCAGAGCTGCCGCTCCAGCTTCACCTTCTGCTCGGGCGACCAGAGCGTGGCGAGCTCGGCGGAGGCGTAGCGTCCGGCGAGGACGTTGGGGATGCGGGGCTTGGCGGGAGCGGAAGTCACGTGTACGGATTCTACTGGCGATTCCTGCAGGCCAGCGCCACGGCCCCCTTTGGCGGAACCTACGAGTGGCAGCAGTGCCGAGGAGCGGGCCCGGGGCTCCGCCCTCGTACGGCCGCGGCCGGTTCCGGCTGGAGCCGGCTGCTGCGGTGTCCGGTCCGCACGATCCACCGGGCGAGACGGCACCGGCCGGGAGGTGAGCCTGCGGTTCTAGAGCCGGGCGGGCGGAGCGTTCTGTTCCAGGCGGGCGGCCAGGGTGGCGGCGAAGTCCTCGGCGCGGGCGAGCTGGACTCGCAGTTTTTCCACTTGCTCGGCGGCTGCCTGCTGGTACGTGCGGATGCGCTCCAGCAGGGCCTCGCGTTCGCCGGTGCCGAGGGCGTCGTCGCCGTCCAGACGGTCGGTGGCGTCCAGCAGGTCGCGCATCTGCTCCAGGGTGAAGCCGAGCGGCTTCATCCGGCGGATGACCATGAGGCGGGCGACGTCGGTCTCGGTGTAGAGGCGGAAGCCGCCCTGGGACCGGGCGGAGGGGATGACCAGGCCGGTCTCCTCGTAGTGCCGGATGGTGCGCAGGGACAGCTCCGTCCGCGCGGCGACCTCGCCGATCTGCATGTGCTTGTCGTCCACGCCCGTTCCCCTGGCCCTTCCTGTCGTGGCGGGCCGCATCCCGCGCGACCCCCAGACCCCTACTCTAACGTTAGGGTAGAGTTGATGATGGTGAGGGCAGCACGGCTGCCCCGCCACTGCCGTTCCGGGGCCGATGGCGTCCCCGGCGAAGCCCCGATTCTTGCAGGAGAGAGCGTGCGCGAGCCCATGACGCCGATCGCCGCCGCCTGCCCGCCGTGAGACTTCGCCCCCGGATGTGAGCCGCCCGGCCGCCGCCGCGTGCCGCCCTGCCTCGCGTCCCTCCCCCCGCCGACTTCCGGCCCGGTCCGCGGGCCGTCCGTGGGGTGCCGGCCCGGCCCCTGCGCGTCCTTCCCGCACGCCCCGGTCCACCGGTGGGGTGTGCCTGAACACGACAGGTACACATTTCCTTGTCCTTCACAGCTGTGACTCCCGCCGCGCGGCTGCGCGGCCTGCGCCCCGACTGGCTGAACAACCCCAAGGTCTGGCGCACCGAGGTCCTCGCCGGCCTGGTCGTCGCCCTGGCCCTGATCCCCGAGGCGATCTCGTTCTCGATCATCGCCGGGGTGGACCCGGCGATCGGCCTGTTCGCCTCGTTCACCATGGCCGTCACCATCTCCATCGTCGGCGGACGCCGCGCGATGATCTCCGCCGCCACCGGCGCCGTCGCCCTCGTCATCGCCCCCGTGAACCGTGAACACGGCCTGGGCCACCTGGTCGCCACCGTCATCCTCGCCGGCGTCTTCCAGGTGATCCTCGGCGCGGTCGGCGTGGCCAAGCTCATGCGGTTCGTGCCCCGCTCGGTGATGACCGGCTTCGTCAACGCCCTGGCCATCATGATCTTCATGGCGCAGGTGCCGGAGATGCACGACGTGCCCTGGCCGGTCTACCCGCTGATCATCGCCGGCCTGGCGCTGATGGTGTTCTTCCCGAAGGTCACCAAGGTGATCCCGGCCCCGCTGGTGTCCATCGTCATCCTCACCGTGATCACCGTCGCCGCCGGCATCGCGGTGCCCACCGTCGGTGACAAGGGCGAACTTCCCTCCTCGCTGCCGGTGCCCGGCCTGCCGGACGTGCCGTTCACCCTGGACACCCTGACCACCATCGCCCCCTACGCCCTCGCGATGGCGCTGGTCGGCCTGATGGAGTCGCTGATGACCGCCAAGCTGGTCGACGACATCACCGACACCCACTCCTCCAAGACCCGTGAGTCCATCGGCCAGGGCATCGCCAACATCGTCACCGGTTTCTTCGGCGGCATGGGCGGCTGCGCCATGATCGGCCAGACGATGATCAACGTGAAGGTCTCCGGCGCCCGCACCCGCGTCTCGACCTTCCTGGCGGGCGTGTTCCTGATGGTGCTGTGCATCGTCTTCGGCCCGGTCGTCTCCGACATCCCCATGGCCGCCCTGGTAGCCGTCATGGTCATGGTCGCCTTCGGCACCTTCGACTGGCACTCCATCGCCCCCAGGACGCTCAAGCGGATGCCCGCCGGGGAGATCGCCGTCATGGTCGTCACCGTGATCGTCGTGGTTGCCACCGGCAACCTCGCCATCGGCGTCGTCGTCGGCTCGATCACCGCCATGGTCATCTTCGCCAGGCGCGTCGCCCACCTCGCCCACGTCACCGCCGTCACCGACCCGGACGGTCACACGGTGGTCTACCAGGTCACGGGCGAGCTGTTCTTCGCCTCGTCCAACGACCTCGTCGGCCAGTTCGACTACGCAGGCGACCCGGAGAAGGTCGTCATCGACCTGTCCGCCGCCCACATCTGGGACGCCTCCTCCGTCGCCGCCCTGGACGCGATCGAGACCAAGTACAAGCAGCGCGGCAAGACGGTGGAGATCACCGGCCTGAACGATCCCAGCGCCGACCTCCACGGCAAGCTCACCGGCGAACTCGCCGGCAGCCACTGACCCCCGGCGCCGCAACACCGGAGGACCCCGGCCGGTCGGGCCGGGGTCCTCCGGTCTCCACCCGGCGCCCTGTACCTACGAAGGGCCCCGGTAGGTGCCGAAGGTCCACAAGTTGCCCTCCGGGTCCCGCACCGTGCACACGTACGCCGCGGCGCCCGACCCGAAGCGGGTCTCATGCGGCGCCTCCAGAACCTCACCACCGGCGTCGACCACCCGCCGGTGCACCGCGTCCACGTCGTCGCTCACCACGCAGACCGCGCTGGTCCCCGCCCGCATCCCCCCCCGTGCACGCTGTCCGTGTGCCGGGTCGAACCGAACACCAGCGCACCACCGCCGGGCCGGCGCAGCTCGGCGTGCCCGATCCCGCCGTGCTCATCCGGCGCCGCCACCACCTGCGTGAACCCCAGAACATCGACCAGGAAGCGCAGTGCCGCCCTCGTGTCGTCGTAGTGCAGGACCGGCCATACGGAAGACGGGAAGGCATCAGGCGGCATGCCGCTCATCGTAGGCCCGGAAGCCGCCCCGTCGAGCTGCTCGCCCTCTCGCCGTAGCCGTACAGGAACGGGGCCGTGCTCCCCGCGGGTTCGGGGAAACCGGAAGCCGTTCAGCGCGAACCCACGGGTCCGGCAGTACGCGTCAGGCCGATCCCTCCGCGGGTTCGGGTGAGAGAGGGATGCCGAGCGGTCCGACGGACTTCCGCGGTGCTGATGGCCTGGACGTCCTCCGTCATGAGGGCCGCCCGCCGAACTGCCAGTTGTGCACCTCGATGTCGGCGTACCGGTCCGGGGTCAGGACGGCGCGTGCCGCCTCCGTGTCCGGTGCCCGGAGCAGCGCCGCCGTGCCCAGCCAGGTGGTGCCGTCGTCGGACAGCAGCGGCCCGTAGGCGATCAGTTCGTCCCGGTCGGGCGGCACCGCGAGGTCGGCGGCCTGCCCTGTGCCGAGGCCGAGCACCAGATACCGGTTGCCGCCGGTCCGGCCGCCGGGGAAGTCCCACATGGTGCGCCCCAGCGTGTTGCGCCACCGCCGCAGCAGCACGTCCCGGTAGGCGCCGGCCTGGTAGTTCGGCTCGTCGAAGGCGAAAGCGCGGGCGGCGGCGGGATCGGGCAGGTCGACGATGTGCACGCTCCCGGTGGGTGTGTCGCCGTCGTCGGCGAGGGTCGGGCCCCGGGCGATCATCTCCTTCGCGTACCGGTCCATGTAGGACCAATGCTCTTCCAGCAGCTCGCCGCGCAGCGGCAGGGAGCCGGGCCGGTCGCGGTGGTAACAGAGGAACTCCATGCCCACAGGGTCTCTTCAAGGAGGCGACCAGGGCGAGCGAATTTCACCGCGATGACTGCTCGGCGGCCTCGCCCGGAAGCACGCGTGCCGACTCCGCGGAGCGGATGGCCGTCTTCTCGTCGATGCCGAAGGCGGAGGACAGGTGGAGGGGACGGCGCCGTGGGTGGGGGCCTCTTCGGGCCGGTGGTCGACGCGGAGCCGTTCGGGGGAGGCGGCGGTGCGGCTGCGGGCGGCCCGGGTGGTCCGGAGCCGGCCGGCCGGGCCGGGTTCGACGGCGGTCTTCCGGGTGGCCGGCGGGCGGGAGTCGGCCGTGTACGGCCAGCGGCTGCGGCGGGGGCGAGTCAGCCCAGGACAGCATGGTCGTAGGGGCCGGACCATTCCGGCAGCACCGGCTGGATCTCGCCCATGCAGACTGAGCCGTGAGCCGTGAGCCGTGAGCCGTGAGCCGTGAGCCGTGAGCCGTGAGCGGGGCTCGGGGCTCGGGGCGCGGGCCGCCGTCGAGAGGGAGATGAGGATGCGGGCCCAGACTTCGGCATCACGGCGGATGCCCGGGCTCGCCTCGTGGAGCTCGCGTTCCAGCCACTGGTCGACCGCAGGGGGCACGGTCGCCGGAGAAGAGGGTGAGACGGTCGGGGACTTCGGCGGTCCGCCGTACGCCCCGATACGGGGCGTTCAAGGCGCCACCAGAGCCTCACCAGAGGCTGAGGAAGGGCTCCTGGCTTGGCTACTGGTCCGGCGCGGCACACACGACGCACGCCTCCGAAGGGCCGGCCGCCCTGTGCGTATGCGGCGCCACAGCGGGCGGACCGTCCGGCCAGAGGTCGTCCCAGGACCAGTAGCAGCCGATCTCCCGGCAGTGCTCGGCACACACCGGATCGTCCCAGCGGGGGACCGGCAGCGGCGAAATGTCGTCCCCCGAGGAACGGCCGGTCAGCCGGCGGCCGATCCACGGCAGCAGGTGCTGCCGGGTGAACCGGACGTCCGCGACCCGCCGCGTGACCCACCCCGGCGGAGGCGTCGCCGGCATCGGCGTGCGCCAGCCGGGATCCTGCGGTGCGTAGCCGAGCGTCTGCCACACCGCCTCCGCGACCCGGCGGTGCCCCTCGGCGGTCAGGTGCAGCCGGTCCACGTCCCACAGCCGCGGGTCGCCCAGCGAGGGTGCCCCGTACAGGTCGACGACGAGCGCGCCGTGCCGGGCGGCGAGGTCGTCGATACAGGTGAACAGCGCCTCCATGCGCGGCCGGAAACGCTCCAGGACCGGGCCCTGGCGGCCGGGGCTGCGCATCAGCACCAGCTGTTTGCAGTTCGGCGCCAGCCGCTCCACGGCCTCGGTGAGCAGAGCGCGCACCCGCCCCATGTCGCACTTGGGCCGCAGGGTGTCGTTGAGCCCGCCCACCAGCGTGATCACGTCGGCGCCCATGGCCGCCGCCACGTCCACCTGCTCCTCGACGATCTGCCCGATCAGCTTCCCGCGCACCGCGAGGTTGGCGTACCGGAATCCGGGGGCCCGGGCCGCCATCCGCGCGGCGAGGAGATCCGCCCAGCCGCGGTAGGAGCCGTCCGGCAGCAGGTCCGACATGCCCTCGGTGAAGGAGTCGCCGACCGCGACGAGGCTGGTGTACGTGGGGTTCATCTGCATGGCGACGAAAATGCTATCCCGTGCACATACCCACCGGTCGGCCGCCCCGTCCGCCCTCCCCGTCCGTCCGCCCCGTCCGCCCCCGTCCACCCGCCGCGCGCGTCAGGCCCGCTGCCCGAACAGCTCCCGCAGCACGTCCTCCATGGTCACCAGCCCGGCCAGCCGCCCGTCGGCGCCGAGCACGGCCGCCAGGTGCGTACGGCTGCTCCGCATCGCCGTGAGCACGTCGTCCAGCGGCGTGCTCTCCCGCACCCGCGCGACGGGCCGCATGTCCCGCAGCCGGAACGGCACGTCCCGCGGCGAGGCGTCCAGCGCGTCCTTCACGTGCAGGTAGCCGACGATCCGCCGGCCGTCGTCCACCACCGGGAAACGGGAGAACCCGGACTCGGCCGACAGCCGCTCCAGCCGCTCGGGCGTGATGCCCACGCGCGCGTGCACCACGCGTTCCAGCGGCAGCACCACATCGCGCACCGGCCGCCGGCCCAGCTCCAGCGCGTCGTGCAGCCGCTCCTGCGCCCGGTCGTCGATGAGCCCGGCCTCGCTGGCGTCCTTGACGATCTCGGCCAGCTCGGTGTCCGTGAAGGTCGCCGGCACCTCGTCCCGCGTCTGGACCCTGAGCAGCTTCAGCAGGGCGTTGGCGAAGGCGTTGACCGTGAAGATCACCGGGCGCAGCGCCCGGGAGAGCGCCACCAGCGGCGGGCCGAGCAGCAGCGCGCTGCGCACCGGCTCCGCCAGCGCGATGTTCTTCGGCACCATCTCGCCGAGCAGCATGTGCAGATAGGTGGCCAGGGCCAGGGCGATCACGAACGACACGGCGTGCCCGGCACCGCTCGGCACGCCCATCGCGTGGAACGCCGGCTCCAGCAGGTGCGCGATCGCCGGCTCCGCGACCACACCGAGGACCAGCGTGCACAGCGTGATGCCGAGCTGCGCCGCCGCCATCAGCGCGGACACGTGCTCCAGCCCCCACAGCACGCTCCGCGCCCGCCGGTCCCCCCGCTCGGCGTACGGCTCGACCTGACTGCGGCGCACGGAGATCAGCGCGAACTCGGCGCCCACGAAGAAGGCGTTGACGACCAGGGTCGCCAGACCGATCAGCAGCTGTACGACGGTCACCGTCCGGCCTCCCTGGTCCCCGGCTTCCCCCGGCCTTCCGTGTCCCGGGTCTTCCTGGTTCCCGGCTTCCCCCGGCCTTCCGTGTCCCGGGTCTTCCTGGTTCCCGGCTTCCCCCGGTCCTCCGTGTCCCGGGCCTTCCTGAGCCCGCGCGGGTTGCCCAGGTTCTCGAAGGCCCCCGTCCGCTCGTCGTCCAGCGGCGCGTGCAGCAGGACGCGGGCCGCCCGGTGGCCGGCGGCGTCCACCACGTCCAGCCGCCAGCCGGCCACCAGGACGGTGTCGCCGGCCGCGGGGATGCGTCCCAGGGCGTGCGCGACCAGGCCGGCCAGCGTCTCGTACGGCCCCTGGGGCACCCGGAGCCCGACCGCCGCGAGCCGGTCCACCCGGGCCGCGCCGTCGGCCCGGTACAGGGCGTGTCCGCCCTCGTCCGTGCCGGCCGGGTCCAGCTCCGGCGTCTCGTGCGGGTCGTGCTCGTCGCGCACCTCGCCGACGACCTCCTCCACGATGTCCTCCAGCGTGGCCACGCCCGCCGTCCCGCCGTACTCGTCGATCACCACGGCCATCGTGCGCCGGCCGGAGAGCCGGTCGAGCAGCCGGTCCACGGTGAGCGTGGCCGGGACCAGCAGCGGCTCGCGCATCAGCTCGGAGACCGGGACCCGGGGCCGGCGCTCGGCGGGCACGGCCAGGACGTCCTTGATGTGCGCGGTGCCCACGACCGCGTCGAGGGTGCCGCGGTAGACGGGGAAGCGGGACAGGCCGGTCGCCCGGGTCGCGTTCGCCACGTCCTCGCAGGTCGCCTGGGCGTCCAGGGCGACCACCTGCACGCGCGGGGTCATCACGTTCTCGGCGGTCAGGTCGGCGAGGTTCAGTGTCCGCACGAACAGCTCCGCGGTGTCGGCCTCCAGCGCGCCCTGCTTGGCGGAGTGCCGGGCCAGGGCCGCCAGCTCCTGCGGCCCGCGCGCGGCGGCCAGCTCCTCCGTGGGCTGCACGCCGAGCCGGCGCACGACCCGGTTGGCCGTGTTGTTCAGGTGGGTGATGAAGGGCCGGAAGGCGGCGCTGAACCAGCGCTGCGGATTGCCCACCCGCCGGGCCACGGCCAGCGGGGAGGAGATGGCCCAGTTCTTGGGCACCAGCTCGCCGACGACCATCAGGAACACCGTCGACAGGGCCGTGCCCAGCACCAGTGCCAGGGAGGACGCGGCCGTGCGGGAGACGCCGACGTCTTCCAGCGGGCCCGCGATCAGCGCGGCGATCGAGGGTTCGGCGAGCATGCCGACCACCAGGTTGGTGACCGTGATGCCGAGCTGCGCCCCGGAGAGCTGGAAGGTCAGGTTCCGTACGGCTTTCAGGGCGCCCGCCGCTCCTCGCTCGCCGCGCGCCGCGGCCCGTTCCAGCTCGCCGCGCTCCACGGTGGTCAGCGAGAACTCCGCGGCGACGAAGGCACCGCACGCGAGCGACAGCAGGATCGCCACCAGCAGCAGGAGCACCTCGGTCATGGGCTCACCTCCCTTCCATGATCGGCCAGGCGACGGGGGAGCGCGCGACGGGCGGACGCTCACCGCCGCTCACGGAGGACCGGGCACAACCGTTCATGGAGGCCGAGTGGCCCACTCCGGGCAAAGGATGGGTAAAGAAGGGTGCCGGGCGGCGTTCCCACGGGTGGGGCGGCCCGTCGTCGATGTTCATGTTCGTGAATGACGATCAAGTACACGTCTATTGACGCGTTCACGGCAAGAGCTCTAGCGTCCACGAAGGCACTCCGCAAGCGCTTTCTCCCCACCGTTGCGGACAGGTCCGCCGACCGCGCGTCACGGCGGAACCGTCCACCGATCCGGACGGCACCGAAAACCCCACCGGACGACCCCACCCCCTGGAGACGGACGATGCACCTGAGACCAGTCATCGCCTCCGCCGGCCTGCTGGCCGGCACCCTCGTCGCCCTGACCGGCACCACGGCACAGGCCGCGCCCACCCGCTACGAGGCCGAGACCGCCCCGGCGGTGTGCACCGGCGCCGTCGACGCCGACTGGGCCGGATACTCCGGCAGCGGTTTCTGCAACGGCACCAACGCCGTCGGCGCCTTCGTCCAGTTCACCGTCGACGCCCCGGCCGCGGGCACCGCCGAGCTGACGGTCCGCTTCGCCAACGGCACCACCACCGCGCGCCCGGCGAACCTCCTGGTGAACGGCTCGGTGGCGGCGACGGCGCCGTTCGAGGGCACCGGCGCGTGGAGCACGTGGGCGACCCGGACGTTCACGGTGCCGGTGAAGGCGGGCGCCAACACCGTCCGCCTCACCCCCACCACCTCCGCCGGGCTGCCCAACATCGACCGGCTCGACGCCGAGACGGGCGGCTCCACCACGCCACCCCCCACCGGCACCGTCCTGTACGTGGCGCCGAACGGCACCGACGGCGCGGCCGGCACCCAGTCCGATCCCACGACACTCACCTCGGCGATCTCCCGCATCACCCCCGGCGGCACGATCTACCTGCGCGGCGGCACCTACCGCCACGACCGGACGATCACCATCCCGCCCGGCACCGGCGGTACGGCGAGCGCCCGCACCAAGCTGTCCGCCTACCCGGGCGAGACCCCGGTGCTGGACTTCTCCGCCATGAGCGAGGACCCCGCCAACCGCGGACTCGCCCTCAACGGGTCGTACTGGCACGTCTCGGGCCTCGTCGTCGAACGGGCCGGCGACAACGGGATCTTCATCGGCGGCAGCAACAACATCGTCGAGCGCACGGTCACCCGCTTCAACCGCGACACGGGGCTCCAGCTCTCGCGGATGGCCTCCACCACCCCCCGCGACCAGTGGCCGTCCCACAACCTCATCGTGAGCGCGGAGTCGCACGACAACGCCGACTCCGACGGCGAGGACGCCGACGGCTTCGCCGCCAAGCTCACCTCCGGCCCCGGCAACGTCTTCCGGTACGCCGTCGCCCACCACAACATCGACGACGGCTGGGACCTCTACACCAAGTCCGACACCGGCCCCATCGGCCCGGTGACCATCGAGGACTCCCTCGCCCACAGCAACGGCACGCTCAGCGACGGCACCGTGAACTCCAACGGCGACCGCAACGGCTACAAGCTCGGCGGCGAGGACATCGAGGTCGACCACGTCGTCCGGCGCAGCATCGCCTACCGCAACGGCAAGCACGGGTTCACCTACAACAGCAACCCCGGCACGATGACGGTCTCGGGCAACGTCAGCATCGACAACGCCCAGCGCAACTACTCCTTCGACGCCGGTACGTCGGTCTTCCGGGACAACGTCTCCTGCCGCAGCGGCAGCGGGTCGAACGACCGGACCATCGGCGACGCCGACGCCTCCAACCAGTTCTGGTCCGGCACCAACGGATCGCGCTGCTCCTCCTACGCCGGCGCGCTGCGGTGGTCCTTCGCCGCGGACGGCCGCCTCGTCGTGACCTTCGGCGGCAGCCGGGTCACCCCCTGACCGCGCCGGGCCGGCCGCCGCACCACCGGGCGGCCGGCCCGGCCGCGCCCACCGCCCCGGCGCGTCGCTCCGTCTCGGTCCGCCTCGGCCCGTCTCAGTCCGTCAGATGCTTCACCCAGCGCCGCCACTGCTCCTGCGGCGCGTACCCGGCCGCCCGCCACGCGTGCTGCGCCTGCTCGTTGCGCACCAGCACCATCGCGTCCCCGCGGCGCCCCCCGAGCCGTACGAACCGCTCCTCCGCGGCGGCGAGAAGCGCCGAGGCGACGCCCTGGCGGCGGTGGTCCGGATGCACCGCCAGCCGGTACAGGTGGCAGCGCCAGCCGTCGAAGCCCGCGATCACCGTGCCGGCCAGCCCGCCGTCGCGCTCGGCCAGGATCAGCGCCTCGGGGTCCCGGGCGAGAAGCCGCTCCACGCCGTCCCGGTCGTCGCTGATGCTCGTGCCCTCGGCGGCGACCTTCCAGAAGGCCAGCACACCGTCCAGGTCCTCGGGCCCGGCGGCCCGTATCCGCAGATCAGTCATGCCAAGATCACATCACCCACCGGGCCCGGCCGGACGGCTCTTTCCACGATGCGGACGGTCAGGCGTCGCGCAGGGCCGCCATGACCGGGGCGAACGCCTCCATGGACGGCTCCAGGACGGTCAGGTAGGTGAACCCGTACCGCTCCCGCAGCGCCCGGACCTGCGCGGTGATCTCCTCCACCGTGCCGGCCAGGAGGATCGGCAGCTCCAGCACCTGCGCGGCGGTCAGGTGCGGCACCACGTCCAGGAAGGGCCGCACCGCGGCCTCGCGGTCCTCGGTGACGAGGACCTGCTGGACGAGCAGGTTGAGCTCCGCGTCCTGCGCGCGGTCCGCGGCCAGCTCCCGGTACCGCGCCACGCGCTCGTCGAGTTCCCCGGCCGTGAGCGGGGCCAGCTGCCCCGTCGTGCTGCCCGGCACGGTACGGGCGCCCGTGAAGGCGGCGATGTCGGCGTGCTCGGCGGTCAGCCGCAGCATCCGGTCGCCGTTGCCGCCGATCAGCAGCGGCACCCGGGGCCGCTGCACCGGCTGCGGCCGGTACTCGGGGGAGCCCAGCAGCCGCTCCAGCTCCTCCACCGTGCGCCGCAGATGGTCGACCCGCTCGCGCGGCGAGCCGAACGGCAGCCCGGCCGTCTCGTGCTCCGCCTGTACGTAGCCGGTGCCGAGCCCGAGTTCCAGGCGCCCGCCGGTCAGCGCGTCCGTCGTGGCCACCTCGCGGGCCAGCAGCGCCGGGTTCCAGAACCCCGCGTTGAGGACGAACGTGCCCAGCCGCGGGCGCTCGGTGGCCTCGGCCGCCGCGACCAGCGCCGGGAACGGCGCCGTCATGCCCAGGTGGTCGGGGACGAGGATCACGTCGTACCCCAGCTCCTCGGCCCGGCGGCACTTGGCGCGCCACTCCTCGTCCGGGGCGGGAGACACGAGGTTGACACCGAAGCGGAACGGACGAGACATCAACTCTCCTGGCAGCAGGGGGAACTTGTGGCCGCAGGCGAGTCAATCACTCGTGCGCGATGGCCGCCAGCACATTCATGCGGGATGCACGCAACGCGGGCAGCAGCGCCGCCACGACCCCCACCACCACCGAGCCGAGCACGACCGCGCCGACCATGCCCCACGGGACGGCGAACGCCGTCAGGCCCTCCAGGGCCAGCACGCGCTGGGTGCACACGCCCCACACCAGGCCCAGCGCCAGGCCCAGCACCGCGCCGAACACCGCGATCACCACCGACTCCAGCCGGATCATCCGCCGCAGCCCGCGCCGGGAGAGCCCGATCGCCCGCAGCAGCCCGATCTCCCGGGTGCGCTCCACCACCGACAGGGCGAGGGTGTTGACCACGCCGAGGACCGCGATGACGATCGCCAGCCCCAGCAGCGCGTACACGAGATAGAGCAGGACGGCGATCTGGTCGCGGACCAGCTCCTTGTAGCCGGCCTGGTCGCGCACCTGCACCTGCGGGTAGGGGGCGAGCGACCGCTCCAGGGCCGCGCGCAGCTCGTCGTCGCCCGTGCCGGCGGCGGCGTTCACGTACAGCACGGCGTCCTGGCCGCCCGGCGCGTACCGCTCCAGCGTGGACAGCCCCAGGAGCAGCCCGCCCGGCGTCCGGAACCCCTCGGCGGACTCCCGGCCGGTCAGGGCGCCCACGGTCAGCCCGGCGGTGCGCCCGCCCTGGAACTCGACGGGGACCGTGGCACCGGGGCGGACGCCGTGCTCCCGCGCGAACTCCGCGTCCATCGCCAGGTGCCCCGGCGCGAGCGCGGTCCGGCCGTCACCGTGCGCGTAGGCGAGGTCGGCGACCTCGTCGAGCCGGGGGTCGTAGGCCGTGGCGGTGGTCCGCACGCGGTCGCCGTCCGGCAGCCGCACCGCGACCGGCGCGAACCGGGAGCGGACGACGAGTCCCGCGCCGGGCGTGGTGCGCACCGCGTCGGTGACCTCGCGCGGGAAAGGCACGGAGTTGCCGTTGCGCACGATGAAGTCGGCGCCCAGCGTCCGGTCGATCCGCCGGTCGAAGGAGGCGGTGATCGAGGCGCCGGCCACGGACATCCCCACGGCCAGGGCGATCCCCACCATCAGCGCGGCGGCGGTGGCGCCGGTACGGCGCGGATTGCGCAGGGCGTTGCGCCGGCTCAGCAGGCCGACGGCGCCGAACAGGGCGGGGAAGGCCGCGCCGAGGACCCGGATCACCGGCCGGACCAGCAGGGGGCCCGCGACCACGGTGGCGACGAGCGTCAGAAGGACACCGGCGCCGAGCAGGGACGCCGCCGCACCCGTGCGGGACGCCGCCGCGCACCCGGCGAGCGCGGCGGCGCCCGCCGCCCCGGCGACCGCGCCCACCACCGCCCGCGCCCGCAGCGGCCGGCCCGTGCCGGCCGCCTCGGTCTCCGCGAGCGCCGCCATCGGGGAGACGGCCGCGGCCCGGCGGGCCGGGAGGTACGCCGCCACGAGCGTCACGCCGATGCCGACGGCGTACCCCGAGACCGGTGCCGCCCAGTCGATCACCAGGTCGGTGGAGCGGATGTGCATGCCGATCGCGTTCATCAGCCCGATCAGCCCGGCGGCCAGCCCGATCCCCGCGGCCAGCCCCAGCGTGGCCCCGGCCACGCCGAGCAGCAGCGCCTCGGCCAGCACCGACCGGCGCACCTGGCGCCGGTCGGCGCCCAGCGCGCGCAGCAGGCCCAGTTCGCGGGTGCGCTGGGCGATCAGCATGGAGAACGTGTTGACGATCAGGAAGACGCCGACGAGGACGGCGATCCCGGCGAAGCCGAGCATGACCCACTTGAGGACGTCGAGGAAGCCGCCCAGCCGCTGGACGTCCGACTCGGCCTGCTCGGCGGCGGTCCGGTACGTGTAGGCGTCCGGGCCCAGTGCGGCGGCGACACGCCGCTTGAGCCGCTCGTCGCCGACGCCCTCCGCGGCGTCGACGGAGATGCCGGTCGCGGCGCGCGGGTCGCCCAGCAGGCGTGCCTGTGCGGTCGGCGTGTCGAGGAAGAGCAGCGCGGCGCCGGGGCTGGCGGTGGTGAAGTCGGCGATGCCGACGACCTCGACCGGGAAGGAACCCGGCGGGGCGACCACGGTGAGGGTGTCGCCGATCCGTACGCCCGCGCGGCCGGCGGTCACCTCGTCCAGCACCGCCTGCCCCGGCCCCCGCGGTGCGTGGCCGGACCCGAGCTCGACGGTGCTGCGTTCGCCCGGGGCCCAGGTGCGGCCGATCGTCGGCGCGCCGGTGGTGGGGCTCACCGGCCTGCGCTCGGCGTCGACGACGGTGATGTTCCGGGCCTCGGCGTCCACGCGGGTGGCGGCGACCCCCTCGACACGGGCCACCCGGCCGGCGAGCGCGGCGGGCAGGGTGGCGATCCGGCCCGAGGGGAGGGACTCGTCGAGACCCTCCCGGGGACGGACGGTGACATCGGCCGCCGTCGAGGCGAACAGCCGGTCGAAGGTGCGGTCGAGGGTGTCGGAGAAGATCAGGCTGCCCACGACGAACGCCACGGACAGCATGACGGCCAGCGCCGACAGCAGCAGCCTGCCCTTGTGCGCCAGGAAACTCCGCAGGGTGGCCTTGAACACCGTGTCAGCCCCTCCTCCCCGCGCCCCCGGCGGACCCGCCGCCCCCAGCGGACCCGCCGCCCCTGGCGGACTCGCGGCCCCCAGCGGACCCGCCGCCCTCACCGTCGTCGGACCCACCGCCGCCACCGTCGCCGGATCCACCACCACCACCGTCGTCGTCGCCGGACGGGCCGCGCACCGCGTCGAACCGCTTCATGCGCTCCAGCACCGCCGGGGCCGTCGGCCGCTCCATCCGGTCCACGATCCGCCCGTCCGCCAGGAAGAGCACCAGGTCGGAGTGGACGGCGGCGCCCGGGTCGTGGGTGACCATGACGACGGTCTGCCCCAGGTCGTCGACGGCCCCGCGCAGGAAGCCCAGCACCTCCAGACCGGCCCGGGAGTCGAGGTTGCCGGTCGGCTCGTCCGCGAAGACCAGCTCGGGCCGGGAGACCAGCGCCCGCGCGCAGGCCACCCGCTGCTGCTGGCCGCCGGAGAGCTGCGCGGGCCGGTGCCCGAGACGGTCGCGCAGGCCCAGCGTGCCGATCACCCGGTCGAGCCACCGCCCGTCGGGCCGCCGGCCCGCGATGTCCAGGGGCAGGGTGATGTTCTCCAGCGCGTTCAGGGTGGGGACCAGGTTGAACGACTGGAACATGAACCCGACCCGGTCCCGGCGCAGCCGGGTCAGCTCCCGGTCCTTCAACCCGGTGATCTCGGTGTCCCCGAGCCACACCCGGCCGGCCGACACGGTGTCCAGCCCCGCCAGGCAGTGCATCAGCGTGGACTTGCCGGAACCCGAGGGCCCCATGACCGCCGTGAAACGGCCGCGCACGATGTCGACGTCCACCGAGTCCAGGGCGAGCACCGCCGTCTCGCCCGAGCCGTACGCCTTGGTCAGCCCCCGGGCGCGCGCCGCGAGCCGGCCGGCCGGCTCGGGCGGCGGGGCGTGCTCCGCGGCGGGTGTGGGCACGGGTGCCTCCTTGCTCGGCGACGGGGGCGTGGGACGTCCGTGCCCCGGCCGGGAAAAGGTGATCCGCCTCACACAGTACGGCGAACGCGGTGAACACGGCGTGCGCGCGGCGACGGCGGCCTTGCCGCTGCTAGCGGTACGGCGCTAGCGTCGAGGTATGGCGAAGACCCAGCTGAACGTGCGGGTGGACGAGGACACCGCCCGGGCCGCACGCGAGCGTGCCCTGGCCCGCGGCATGAGCGTCAACCGCTACATCGAGGAGCTGGTCCGCCGCGACGTCGGCGAAGTGGGCCACACGTTCGTGGAGGCCGCCGCCGACTTCATGCGGCAGTACGAGAAGGTGTTCGCCGAGAGGACGTTCACCGACGAGGCGTTCCCCGAGGGGGCAGGCGACGGCCGCCGCTGATCCGTTGGACCACCTGAGAATCGACCTCGCCTGGCTGCTGATGCTCGCCGAGCAGAAGATGCCCACGGACCCCCAGGTCACCGACTGGGGCGCCCTCGTCGCCGCCGTCGCCCGCCACCAGGCCGAGCTCATCGGCGTCCCCGTCTACGACAGCCCGCACGCGCGGGCCGCGGCGCTGCTCCAGTCCCTGATCCGCGTCCCGGCGCTGGAGCGGTCCAACGCCCTGTTCGCCACGGCCGTCGCCTACGCCTACCTCGTGGCCAGCGGCCTGAAAGTCGCCCCGTCGCCGGAGCAGGTCCGCGATCTGGCCCGGCTGGTGCACGACGGCCGGGCGTCCGTCGACGACATCGCCCGGGAACTGCGCCAGTGGTGCCTGTGACTACCCCGCCTCACCGGCGGCGCCGGGGCGCCACGCCACGCCCGTCACGCAGTACGAGGTGGGCAGCCTCGGCCCCTTCTGAGGCATCAGCGTCCGCCGGTAGGGACCGACCTCGAACCCGGCGTCCCTGAGCGCGGCGACCGGGTCGCGGGACAGGTGGCAGCCGCCGTTCAGCGCCGGCCACACCGTCCGGTCCAGCGCCCGCTGGGTGACGCCCATGACCCGGCCGCCGCCCCGCCCGTGCTCGAAGAACCGCACCTCGCCGCCGGGCCGCAGTACCCGCCGCACCTCCCCGAGCGCCCGCGGCACGTCCCGGACGCTGCACAGCACCAGCGACAGGACGGCCGCGTCGAACGCCTCGCTCTTGACCGGCAGCGCCTCCGCCACCCCCGGCACCACGTCGACGGGCACCTCCGCGCGCAGCGCCGCCTCCACCGCCGACTTCCGCAGCACCCGCTCCGGTTCGATGGCGACGACCTCCGCGACCGTGCCCGGGTAGTGCGCGAAGTTCAGCCCGTTGCCCGCGCCGATCTCGATGACCCGCCCGGACAGACCGGCGAGCAGCCGCTCGCGTACGCCGCCCATGCCCGCCCGGGTCTCGGCGGCCGTGCTGATCCGGGCGTAGCAGCGGGCGAACAGCGGGTGGTGCACGGCATCCCGCGGCACCGTGCCGGAGCGGGAAGAACGGGGGGAACGGAGGGAGCGGAGCGGCATGTGACCTCCTCGTGAGGCGGGCCTCACCCCGGATTCTCCCCCGCACACGGCTCCCCGCACCCTCCGCCGCCGGTTCGCTTCCCGCCGGCCACCCACCGCGGACGTCCGCGCGCCCGTCCCCGGAGGGCTGTCCGTCCCTGGGCGGTTGTCCGTCCCTGGGCGGTTGTCCGTCCCTGGACGGCCGTCCGTCCCTGGACGGCCGTCCGTCCCCGGAGGGCTGTCCGTCCCTGGGCGGTTGTCCGCTCTTGGAGGGTCGCCCGTCCCCGGAGGGTCGCCCGCCCTTGGAGGGTCGCCCGTCCCCGGAGAGTTACCCGCCCCCGGGCGGTTGCCCGCCCTTGGAGAGTCGCCCTACCCCGGAGGGTTACCCGCCCCCGGACGGCCGCCCGTTCAGGACGCCTGCCGTGCCCGGAACGCCTCCGCGTCCCACGTGCCGTCGAGCCGCGGCGCCAGCCAGCCCGGTGCCGCCGCGCGGAAGGCGGCCGGATCGAGCGCGCCCGCCCCGGCGGGCACGGCGCCGAGCAGGGGCGCGCCGGCCACGTCCGGCAGGTCGGCGAGATTGCAGCGGCAGGCCAGGTCCGGGTCGGCGGGCCAGCTGCCGATCACCACCCCCGCCAGATCGATGCCGCGCGCGCCCAGCTCACGTGCCGTCAGCTCCGTCGTGTTCAGCGTGCCCAGTCCCGCCGTCGCCACGACCAGCACCGGCGCCTGAAGCAGCCCCGCCACGTCCGCCAGGGTCCCGCCCGCCGCGTCGAACCGGACGAGCAGTCCGCCCGCCCCCTCGACCAGCACCAGGTCGTGCTCGGTGGCCAGCTTGGCCGCCGTCTCCGCCACCGCCTCCGGGTGCACCGGGGCGAGCCCGGCCCGCCGCGCGGCCGTCGCCGGCGCCAGCGGCTCGGGGTACCGGGCGAGTTCGCCCGTCGTCACCGCGTCGCCCGCGAGCCGGGCGACCTCCTGAGCGTCACCGGCCTCGCCGGGCCCCACGCCCGTCTGCGCCGCCTTCAGCACGGCCACCGACCGCCCGGCCGCCAGCGCCGTCGCCGCGACGGCGGCGGTCACCACCGTCTTGCCGACCTCCGTGCCCGTGCCCGTGATCACCAGTACCGTCATCTCTCATCCCTCCCGCGCCGCCGCGCACACCGCCCGCGCGATCCGCGCCACGTCGGCGTCGCCCGTGACGTACGGCGGCATCGTGTAGATCAGGTCGCGGAACGGCCGCAGCCACACGCCCTCGCGCACGGCCGCCCGCGTCGCCGCCGCCATGCCGACCGGGTGGTCGAGCTGGACGACCCCGATGGCGCCGAGGACCCGCACGTCGCGCACCCCCGGCAGCCCGGCGGCCGGCGCCAGCCCGTCCCGCAGCCCCGCCTCGATCCGCTTGACCTCGGCGAGCCAGTCCTGGCCGAGGAGCAGCCCGATCGAGGCGCACGCCACCGCGGCCGCCAGCGGGTTGCCCATGAACGTCGGGCCGTGGGCGAGCACCGGCACCTCGCCCCGCGAGATGCCCTCGGCCACCCGCGCGGTGCACAGCGTCGCCGCCATCGTCAGATAGCCGCCGGTCAGCGCCTTGCCCACGCACATCACGTCCGGGGTCACCGCCGCGTGCTCCGCCGCGAACAGCGCGCCCGTCCGCCCGAAACCGGTGGCGATCTCGTCGAACACCAGCAGCACGTCGTGCGCGTCGCACGCCTCGCGCAGCACCCGCAGATACGCGGGGGAGTGGAACCGCATCCCGCCCGCGCCCTGCACCACCGGCTCGACGATCACCGCGGCCAGCTCGTCCGCGTGCCGCCCGATCAGCTCGCGCAGGTGCTCCGCGTACGCCTCCTCGTACGCGGCCGGCGGGGCGTCGGCGAACACCTGCGGCTGGAGCACGCCGGACCACAGCCGGTGCATGCCGCCCTCCGGGTCGCACACCGACATCGGCTGCCAGGTGTCGCCGTGGTAGCCGCCCCGCCAGGTCAGCAGGCGCCGCTTGCCGGGCCGGCCGAGCGAACGCCAGTACTGGAGGCACATCTTGACCGCCACCTCCACCGACACCGAGCCGGAGTCGGCGAGGAAGACGTGCTCCAGGCCGTCGGGCGAGATGTCGACGAGGAGCTTCGCCAGCCGCACGGCGGGCTCGTGGGTGAGCCCGCCGAACATCACGTGGCTCATCCGCCCGAGCTGCTCGCGGACGGCCTCGTTCAGCACGGGGTGGTTGTAGCCGTGGACGGCCGACCACCACGACGACATGCCGTCCACCAGCTCGCCCGACCCGTCGGCGAGCTTCAGCCGCACCCCGCTCGCCGACTCCACGACGAGCGGGGCCTCGCGGCCGGGCATGGGGCCGTACGGATGCCAGACGTGCCGCCGGTCCAGCTCCAGCAGCTCGGGCACGCTCGGCTCAGGCATTGGGCGCCAGGTCCGTTCCGGCGCCCCGGCGGCGTACGGCGACCAGGTCGGTGCGGGGTTCACCGGCCCCCGGCACGGAACCGCGGACGCCACCGCCTTCGTGCGTGCCGCACCCGCCACCACCGCCGCCGCCCTCGTGCGATCCGCACCCGCCGGTGGAACCGCCTCCGTGCGATCCGCACCCGCCGGTGGAACCGCCTCCGTGCGATCCGCACCCGTCCGCGGAACCGCCTCCGTGCGCCCCGCACCCGCCGCCCGCCCGATGCTCCGGCAGCGTCGCCTGCCCGGTGCCCTCCACCTCGAACCCGGCGTCCGCGATCATCTCCAGGTCGGCCTTGCCCGCCTGGCCCTCGCTGGTGAGGTAGTCGCCGAGGAAGATCGAGTTGGCCAGGTGCAGGGCGAGCGGCTGCAGCGTGCGCAGGTGCACCTCGCGCCCGCCCGCGATGCGCACCTCGACGTCCGGGCAGACGAACCGCACCATCGCCAGGATGCGCAGGCAGCGCTGCGGGGTGAGGTTCCACTCCTTGGCCAGCGGCGTTCCCTCGAACGGGATGAGGAAGTTGACCGGAACCGAGTCCGGGTCCAGCTCACGCAGGGCGAAGACGACGTCGACCAGGTCCTCGTCGCTCTCGCCCATGCCCGCGATCAGCCCGGAGCAGGCGGACAGCCCGGCCGCGTGCGCCTTGCGCACGGTGTCCACCCGGTCGGCGTAGGTGTGCGTGGTGGTGATGTCCCCGTACGTCGCCTCGGACGTGTTCAGGTTGTGGTTGTAGGCGTCCGCGCCCGCCTCGCGCAGCCGCTCCGCCTGGCCCTCGGAGAGCAGACCGAGGCAGGCACACACCTCGACGCCCTCGTTCGCGTCCTTGATGGCCTTGATGGTCTCGGAGACCCGGTCCACGTCCCGGTCGGTGGGACCGCGCCCGCTGGCCACCAGGCACACCCGCTTGGCGCCCCCGGCCACGCCCGCGGCGGCGGCCTCGGAGGCCTCGCCGGGCTTGAGCCAGGTGTACTTCAGGATGCCGGCCTGCGAGCCGAGCCGCTGGGAGCAGTAGGAGCAGTCCTCCGGGCACAGGCCGGACTTGAGGTTGACGAGGTAGTTGAGTTTCACCCGCCGCCCGAACCAGTGCCGGCGCACCCGGCCGGCCGCGGCCACCACGTCGAGCAGGTCGTCGTCGGAGGTGGCGAGGACGGCCAGCGCCTCCTCGCGCGTCGGCGTCTCGCGCCGAAGTCCCTTGTCCACCAGCGTCTTCAGCAGATCCATGGGAGCCGATCCTGTCCTACTCGGCCGCCCCTGGCCACGGAGACTCCTTACAACTTCGGCGATTCACCGTGTGGGTATCACCACACCTCGGGCGGCGGCCCCGGCCGCTAATGTCTGTGCACTGCCTACAAAACCCCGCACCACCGGAGGACCCATGGCGTTCGGCTGGATCGACGAGCAGGCCGGGCTGCGCCGCCGCGCCGGGCTCGTCCGGAGCCTGCGGCCCCGCCCGGCCGGCACCCCGCTCCTCGATCTGGCGGGCAACGACTACCTGGGCCTGGCCCGGCACCCCGAGGTCGTCGAGGGAGCCGCCCGGGCCGCGCGGGTCTGGGGCGGCGGCGCGACCGGCTCCCGGCTCGTCACCGGCACCACCGAGCTGCACACGGAGCTCGAACGCGAACTGGCCGCCTTCTGCGGCGCCGAGGCGGCCCTCGTCTTCTCCTCCGGCTACACGGCCAACCTCGCCGCCGTCACCGCGCTGGCACCGCACGGCTCGCTGATCGTCTCCGACGCCGGCAACCACGCCTCGCTGATCGACGGCTGCCGGCTGGCCCGCGGCACCACCCAGGTCGTGGCACACGCCGACCCGGACGCGGTGCGCAAGGCGCTCCAGATGCACGACGGGCCCGCCGTCGCGGTCTCCGACACGGTGTTCTCGGTCGACGGCGACGCCGCCCCGCTGGCCCGCCTCGCCGAGGCGTGCCGGGAGTACGGCGCCGGGCTGGTCCTCGACGACGCGCACGGCCTCGGCGTACTCGGCGACGGCGGGCGCGGCGCCCCGCACGCGGCGGGGCTCGCGGGCGCCGGCGACGTCGTCGTGACGGTCACGCTCTCCAAGGCGCTCGGCAGCCAGGGGGGAGCCGTGCTCGGCCCCGCCCGGGTGATCGACCACCTGGTCAACGCGGCCCGGACGTTCATCTTCGACACGGGGCTCGCCCCCGCGGCGGCCGGCGCGGCCCTGGCGGCCCTCGGGCTGCTGCGCCGTGAGCCCTGGCGGGCGGAGCGGGCCCGTGCGGTGGCGGGCGAACTGCACGCGCGGCTGACCGCCGCGGGCCTGACGGCGGTGCGTCCGGACGCCGCGGTGGTCTCCGTGCGCGCGCCCTCGGCCGAGGACGCCGTGCGGTGGGCGGCCGAGTGCCGGGCGGCGGGCCTGGCCGTGGGGTGTTTCCGTCCTCCCTCCGTGCCCGACGGCGTCTCACGGCTCAGACTGACCGCCCGTGCGGACCTGACCGGGGAACAGCTCCGGCACGCCGTGCGGGTGATCTGCCGGACGCGGCCGTGAGCCGGCGGGGCACGGCCGCGTGCCGCACGCTGCCCGGCGGGTCAGCCGGGCGTGACGGGACCGGACGGAAGCGGGCGCACCGGCCCCGGGCGCACCGGTTTGGGGTTCACCGGAGCCCGGAGAGGAAGTCCGCCCAGCTCCCCGGGGAGAAGAGCAGCGCGGGCCCGGCCGGGTCCTTGGAGTCGCGTACGGCGAGCAGTCCGGCCCAGGGGCCGGCGGCCGGCCGGGCGGTCTCGACGCAGTTGTTCGCGCCCGTGCTGTAGCTGCTGCGCAGCCACCGCACACCGGGCAGCCGGGTGCTGGAAGGGACGGTGCGAGGCAGTGCGGACATGGTGCCTCCTTACGCGCCGGCCGCTGTCGCGGCGATGAAATCCAACGAGTCCTCGGGCGAAAGGGCGTGGATCCCAAGGGCGTTGAAGGCCTCGGAGTAGGCCTCCAGGTCTTCTTTCCGTTCCAGATAGAGGCTACTCGTCAAGTGGTCGAGAACGACCACATCCAGATCAGAAGTGCTCGAAAATGAGAAGATTACGAAAGAGCCGGTGACACCGATGTGCGCCCCGGCGCCGAACGGCAGGACCTGGAGGCGTACGTGAGGCAGCCGTGCCGCCTCCACCAGCCGCTCCAGCTGCCGGGCCATCACGCCGGGGCCGCCCACCTCCCGGCGCAGCACCGCCTCGTCCAGCACGGCGCGCAGTTCCAGCGGCGGATCCCTGCGCAGCACGTCCTGCCGGGCCAGCCGCACCTCCACCAGCGCGTCCAGCCGCTCCTCCGGCACTCCGTCCACCGCGGCCCGCGTCACCGCCCGGGCGTACTCCGGCGTCTGCAGCAGCCCGGGGACGACGGTGGTCTCCAGCGTGCGCATCGCGCTCGCCTGGGACTCCAGGCTGATGAAGTCCCGGTACGTCGGCGGCAGCACTCCGCGATAGGCGTGCCACCAGTGGTGGTGCCGGCCGGTGCCGCGGCCGGAACCCGCCAGGACGAGGAGCAGGTCCCGCAGCTGGGGATCGGCCACGCCGTAGGCGTCCAGGAGTAACCGCACATCGGCCGGTTTGGCACCGCTCGTTCCGGTCTCGATCCGGCTCACCTTGGACTGGTGCCAGCCCACGAGCCGGGCGGCCTCACCACTGGTGAGCCCTGCCGAGGTGCGCAACGCGCGCAGTTCGGCGCCCAGCTTCCGGCGGCGGACCGCAGGACCGTGCTGCATGGGCCTCTCCTTACTCCTTCCGGGCCGCCCGAATACGGTCTGTCGTCGCAGAGTTCACCGCATCGAGCGACAGATATATGCATATCCCGGTGGATCGCCGCCCTTCACCGGCGGGTGATGGCAGTCTGGCGACGAAGCACCAGTCCGGGACCGTACTCGAACCATCCGGCTCCGTGCCGGGCTGCGGTCCCGTGGGAAGGGACGACGTCGCCATGGCAGATCATCTGGAAGCCTCCGTCACTCTGCCGAGCGATCCCGCCTCGGTCTCCGCCGCCCGGACCTACGTGGTCGGCACCCTGGCGGAGTGGGGACTGCCGGCGGGCACGGAGGTGTCCGACACCATCCGGCTCATCGTCTCCGAACTGGCCACCAACGCGGTGCAGCACACCTTCGGACTGTCGCCCACCTTCACGGTCGCCCTCGCACTCGACCGCGAGGAACGTCTGTGCGTCGGCGTCACCGACAGCCACCCCCGGTTCCCCAAGCGGCTGCCCGCCGCCGTGCAGCAGGACAACGGCCGCGGCATGGTGATCATCCGCTGGCTGGCCGCCGAGTGCGGCGGCAGGCTGAGGATCCGGCCGACCCGCGAGGGCGGCAAGACCGTCTCCATCGAACTGCCCTGGAGGGAACCGGCCGAGCCGGTCACGGCCGCCCCTCAGCAGGAGCAGCGGCGCTGAACCGGCGCGTCCGGCCGGACGCGCCGCACCGACGGCACCCGGCGCGATGCCCCTCCCCGGCCCCGTGCCGCCGGCGGACCGTCCGCGGACTCCCGCTCACCGGACGCCTTCGCCCGCTGGACCAGCCGGGGGAGCAGCCCCCACAGGCCGAGGCACACGAGCAGGGTCGCCGCGCCCGCGGCGACGCCACCGGCCCGGCCGGCCGTCACGTCCACCACGAGCAGCACCGAGCCGGTGAACGCGAGCACCAGCACACCGAGGCCGAGGGCGGCCGGCTGCGAGGAGACCTGCGCGATGCGCGGCTTGGCGCCCTTGCGGAAGAGCGAACGGTGCAGCGCGGCCGGTGCCGTGAACAGCGCGGCGGCGAGGACGGCGAGCAGCAGCGTGGTGACGTACGTGGCCCGCTGCACGGCGTCGAGATCCGGGAAGCGCGAGGTGAACGCCAGGGACAGCAGGAAGGCGAAGAGGATCTGGCCCCCGGTCTGGGTGACCCGCGGCTCCTGGAGCAACTCGGCGAAGCTGCGGTCGGCGCGCTCCAGCGGCGTCTCGTTGCGCGCGGTGCAGGGGCGGTGGTCGGCCATGGCGTGACGGGTATCCATCGGAGGGCGTGCCACGCGTGAGGGCCCGGACTTCGAGCGCGTCGTCACCCGTAACGGCGTCCGGAGGGCGTGTCACGTGGGGAGGCCCGTCCGAGCCCCCTTCCGGCCGTCTCACACGGCCCGGGGGCGGGCGCCGGGCCGGCAGCAGCCGGCCCCGGCCTCCCGAGGGCGGCGTCGCGGTCGGCGCGGCCTGCCGGAGGGAAGCCGCAGGGGTGGCGCGCGCCTGCCGGAGGGATGCTGCGGGGGTGGCGCGCGCCTGCCGGAGGGATGCTGCGGGGGTGGCGCGCGCCTGCCGGAGGGATGCTCCGGGGGTGGCGGCGAGTCGGGTCGCCACCACCCCGCGCCATGTCACTTGACCCGGCCGTACCAGACGCTCTTGGACCAGATCTTCTGGAGCCTCACCACGTCGCCGGTCTTCGGGGCGTGCCAGATCCTGCCCTTCCCGGCGTAGATCCCGACGTGGTACACGTTCCGGCCCGAGTGGAAGAAGACCAGGTCTCCGGCCCTGCGGTTCTTGGCGGAGATGTGGCGGGTCTTGTTGTACTGCTGGGCGGCGGTGCGCGGCAGTTTCTTGCCGGCCTTCTTGAACGAGTACTGCGTCAGCCCGGAGCAGTCGAACCGGTACGGCCCGGTGGCACCGTACTTGTACGGTGCACCCTTCTTGGAGGCCGCGATCTGGAGGGCCTTCGTGGCCGGGGCCGCGGCGGCGGCCTCGGAGGCGACGCCGGGGACCACGATCGAACCGCCGACGGCGGCGATGGTGAGAGCCGAGGCCGTACCGGCCCGGACCATGAGGGACGGGACACGATTGAGCGCAGTCATGCGCAACCCTTCGTCAGCCGCCTGTGAAGGATGACCTGTCGGATTCGGGCTGACAAAGTTGCCCGGCCGCGTGGTGCGGCTTCACCCCAAGGGCTGCTCGGCCCGGCCATGGCGTGACCGTTCCGGCGACCCGTCGTGCTTGGGTCCTCCACTCCTGCCGATCCACTTTCTGTCGACCGGTCATCCGGGCGGCGGCAGGACTCGGCGTCCGCCCGGACCGCCCCGCCGCGGTGGCGGGGGCTTGTCGTCAGACAGGGATCTTGGCGCACCGAAGTCCGAAAATCCCAACGGAACCGGGGATTTGTGTTGTTACTCACCACTCACCCGTTCGGGTGGACACCCCTGTGTTCGAGCTTCCGTCGAGGGTGCCGCCGAGCTCCGGACCAGCGGCGGAATCAGTTATTCCGCACCGGGGTGCAGCGGAAGGCGCAACCGGCATACGCCTGATACAGCAGGAATTTCTCCACCGAAAGGGGGTACGCCGTTCGGCGCCTTCCGGGCCCGGCCCGGGCCCCGCGCGACGCGTGGGGGAGCCCGGGCCGGGTGCCGGTGTGTCAACTGCCGGAGGCGGGCGGCAGCGTGACGCGGGCGGTGCGCCGCTCGCCGTCCAGGAGGCGCAGCGCGCGGGCCAGGGTGGCGGTGTGCAGCTCGCTCTCGCCCCGCTGGTGCATCAGCGTCAGCGCGTCGCGCAGGGCGGCCGCCCGGCCGACCAGGGCCTGGGCGGCCCGCAGTCCGCGGTAGGTGTCCCCGTGGCGCGCCGGGTTGACGCGGCCGAGCAGGTCGGCCACGTCGAGGTAACGGTCGATCAGCTCGGCCTCGGCGCGCGTCAGGGCGGGCAGGGGCGGGAGTTCGGGAAGCACGTCCGCCTCACTCCCCGCCGGGTGCGGGCCGCGCGCCCTTGCGGCCGGAGACGATCCGGTCCACCAGGCCGTACGCCAGCGCCTCCCGCGCGTCGAGGATCTTGTCCCGCTCCATGTCCGCGCTCACCTGGGCGCGGGTGCGGCCGGTGTGCCGCACGAGCATCTCCTCCAGGAGGGAACGGACGCGCGTCAACTCGTCGGCCTGGACGGCCAGGTCGTCGGCCTGCCCCCGGACCGGCTCGGCGAGGGCCGGCTGGCGGATCACCATGCGCGCGCCCGGCAGCACGGAGCGCTTGCCCGGCGTGCCCGCGGCCAGCAGGGCCACCGCCGGGGACCCGGCCTGGCCCAGGCAGGTCGTCTCCACGTCACAGCCGACGTACTGCATCGTGTCGTAGATCGCCGCCATGGCTTCGAAGGAGCCGCCGGGAGAGTTGATGTAGAGCGCGATGTCCCGGTCGGGTGCCTGGTGCTCCAGGTACATGAACTGGGCGACCACGTCGTTGGCCGCCACCTCGTCGATCGGTGTCCCGAGAAAGACGATCCGCTCCTCCAGCAGCTTCGCGTACGGATCCGTCGTCCGCTGCCCGGAGCTCGTCCGTTCGGTGAACTCGGGCAGGACGTGGCGGGCGGTCGGTCGGGTCATGGCGAACCCCTCCTCTGCGGGCGTCTCCGGTGACGCTGTCTCTGTAAAAAATGTACAGGACGTACAGAATGGGAGAGGGTGGCGTCCGATCGTGTTCCATGGGAAAAGCCCAGGTCGGGAGGGGTGTGGCGGGATCGGTTTCGCCCGTGGCGGACGGCCTGGGGCCCGGTCGGGCGTCGGCGGAGGCTCGTAAGCTGGACGTATGGCCTACGAGATTCCGGTGACGCAAGCCAGGGCTGAGCTCGCCGACCTGATCAACCGCGTCGTGTACGGCGGTGAGCGCGTCGTCGTGACCCGGCACGGCAAGCCGCTGGTCGCCCTGGTCTCCGCCGCCGACCTCGAACGGCTCGAAGCGCTGCGGGAGCAGGACCGGGGACCGGAGCGGGCACAGGAGCAGGCACAGGCGCAGGAGCAGGTGATCAGTGCGGTCTCCAGCGTCCGGGAGGTGCCGTCCGCGCCGCGCGAACGGCAGCGGTTCGGCATCGCCGCGGAGCACCGGAGGCCAGGGACCTCCTGAGCCGACGGCTCCCGCTCCGGGGTCTGGAGGCCGCCGCCGGGAGCGGCGGAACGGGGTGCGCCGCCGGGGGATCTCACCGGCCGCGGCGGCGGAACGTCCACGTCCGGGAAGCGGTCACCCATAAGTGGGCAAAGGAGCGATCAAGAAGTAGCCCCGGGCAACTTTGCCTGATGATTGCTGGGTTAACGTGACCGAAACCCGGTGCAACTAGCCTGCCGATCCGGCGACCTGCGCTGTTGCCCCGTGGCTGCGACATCCGGACCCCGCACGGTCCGGGCGAGGACTGTGAGGTGGTACGTGCAGCTGACCCCGCACGAGCAAGAGCGGCTACTGATCCACGTGGCGGCCGACGTCGCCGAGAAACGCCGGGCTCGTGGAGTGAAACTCAACCATCCCGAGGCGATCGCCCTCATCACCTCGCACATCCTCGAGGGCGCGCGCGACGGCCGTACCGTCGCCGAGCTCATGTCCACCGGACGCAAGGTGCTCACCCGGGACGACGTCATGGACGGCGTCGCCGAGATGATCCACGACGTCCAGGTCGAGGCCACCTTCCCGGACGGCACCAAGCTCGTCACCGTCCACGAACCGATCATCTGAGGCGGGGACACGATGATTCCCGGAGAGATCCTGTTCGCCGACGAGCCGATCGCCTTCAACACCGGCCTCGAGGTCACCCGGCTGACCGTGCTCAACGCCGCCGACCGGCCCGTCCAGGTCGGCTCCCACTACCACTTCGCCGAGGCCAACCCCGGCCTGGACTTCGACCGCGCCGCCGCGCGCGGCAAGCGGCTGAACATCGCCGCCGGCACGGCCGTGCGCTTCGAGCCCGGCATCCCGGTCGACGTCGAACTCGTCCCGCTCGCCGGCGCCCGCGTCGTGCCCGGGCTGCGCGGGCAGACCGGAGGTGCCCTCGATGCCTGAGATCTCGCGTGCCGCCTACGCCGACCTGTTCGGCCCCACCACCGGCGACCGCATCCGCCTCGCCGACACCGACCTCCTGATCGAGATCGAGGAGGACCGCGCCGGCGGCCCCGGACTCTCCGGCCAGGAGGCCGTGTTCGGCGGCGGCAAGGTCATCCGCGAGTCCATGGGCCAGTCCCGCGCCACCCGCGCCGAGGGCACCCCGGACACCGTCGTCACCGGCGTCGTGATCATCGACCACTGGGGCATCGTCAAGGCCGACGTCGGCATCCGCGACGGCCGGATCACCGGCATCGGCAAGGCGGGCAACCCCGACACGATGGACGGCGTGCACCCGGACCTGGTCATCGGCCCGGAGACGGAGATCATCGCCGGCAACGGGCGGATCCTCACCGCCGGCGCCATCGATGCGCACGTCCACTTCATCTGCCCCCAGGTCGCCGACGAGGCGCTGGCCTCCGGCATCACCACCCTGGTCGGCGGCGGCACCGGGCCGGCCGAGGGCTCCAAGGCCACCACCGTCACCCCCGGCCCCTGGCACCTGGCCCGCATGCTGGAGGCGCTGGAGGCCCACCCCGTCAACATCGGCCTGCTCGGCAAGGGCAACACCGTCTCCCACGAGGCGATGCTGTCGCAGATCCGGGGCGGCGCGGCCGGCCTGAAGATCCACGAGGACTGGGGCGCGACCCCGGCCGCCATCGACGCCGCCCTCACCGTCGCCGACCGGACCGGCGTCCAGGTCGCCATCCACACGGACACCCTCAACGAGGCCGGTTTCGTGGGCGACACGCTCGCCGCGATCAACGGACGGGGCATCCACTCGTACCACACCGAGGGCGCGGGCGGCGGGCACGCCCCGGACATCATGACCGTCGTCTCCCAGCCGCACGTGCTGCCCAGCTCCACCAACCCGACCCGGCCCTTCACCGTCAACACCGTCGAGGAGCACCTCGACATGCTGATGGTCTGCCACCACCTCAACCCGGCCGTGCCCGAGGACCTGGCGTTCGCCGAGTCCCGCATCCGGCCGTCCACCATCGGCGCGGAGGACGTCCTCCACGACCTGGGCGCCATCTCGATCATCTCCTCCGACTCCCAGGCCATGGGCCGCGTCGGCGAGGTGATCCTGCGGACCTGGCAGACCGCGCACGTGATGAAGCGGCGCCGCGGCGCGCTGCCCGGCGACGGCCGGGCCGACAACCACCGCGTCCGCCGCTACGTCGCCAAGTACACGATCAACCCGGCCCTCGCCCAGGGCATGGCCCGCGAGATCGGCTCCGTCGAGACCGGCAAACTCGCCGACCTGGTGCTGTGGGAGCCGGCGTTCTTCGGCGTCAAGCCGCTTCTCGTCCTCAAGAGCGGGCAGATCGTCTACGC
Source organism: Streptomyces sp. NPDC006134 (assembly GCF_040628835.1). Taxonomy (NCBI): domain Bacteria; kingdom Bacillati; phylum Actinomycetota; class Actinomycetes; order Kitasatosporales; family Streptomycetaceae; genus Streptomyces; species Streptomyces sp. NPDC006134. Next base: position 138,999 of record NZ_JBEXTV010000015.1, read on the forward strand.
GCAGATGGGCGACGCCAACGCCTCCATCCCGACCCCGCAGCCGGTCCTGCCGCGCCCGATGTACGGCGCGATCGGCCGGGCGCCCGCCGCCAACTCCGTCAACTTCGTCGCCCCCCTGGCGATCGAGGACGGGCTGCCGGAACGGCTGGCGCTGGGCAAGCGGTTCGTGGCGATCGACTCCACGCGCGGCGTCACCAAGGCCGACATGCGGGAGAACGACGCCCGGCCCGATGTGCGGATCGACCCCGACAGCTTCGCCGTCCGCGTCGACGGCGAGCTCGTCGAGGCGGAACCGGCCGCCGAACTGCCCATGGCCCAGCGTTACTTCCTCTTCTGATGACCAGGGCAGCACTTCTGGTCCTGGCCGACGGCCGCTTCCCCGCCGGAGGGCACGCGCACTCCGGCGGCGCCGAGGCGGCCGTACGGGCCGGGCGGATCACCGGGGCGGCGAGTCTGGAGGACTTCTGCCGGGGACGGCTGCACACGACGGGCCTCGTCGCCGCCGCCCTGGCGGCGGCCGCCGCGCTCGGCGCCGATCCGGCGGAGCTGGACGCGGCGGCGGACGCCCGCACACCGTCGCCCGCGCTGCGCCTGGCCGCGCGCCGGCTGGGCCGCCAGCTCATGCGGGCCGCCCGCGCGACCTGGCCCGCACCCGAACTCGACGCCGTCGCACGGGCGTTCCCCAAGGGCGCCCATCAGCCGGTCGTCCTCGGGCTCACGGCACGCGCGGCAGGGCTCGGACCGGCGGACGCCGCGTACTGCGCGGCGTACGAGAGCGTCAGCGGGCCCGCCACCGCGACGGTGCGGCTGCTGAGCCTGGACCCCTTCGACGCCACCGGGGTACTGGCCCGGCTGGCGCCGGAGCTGGACCGCGTCGCGGACCGGGCGGTGGAGGCGGCGCGGACGGCCCTCACCGAGGGGACCGGCGTCCTGCCCGCCGCCTCCGCGCCGCTGCTGGAGATCGCGGCCGAGCAGCATGCCGCGTGGCCCGTCCGCCTGTTCGCATCGTAGGCCGCAGGAGGTCCGCCGCCCCGCCGCCCCCCTCTCCACCGTTCCCTCCCCCTCACACACACGGGCCGGGCCGTGCCGGCCCGGCCGAAACAGGAGCCGCCATGCATCTCGACCACTCCCACGACGGACCCGCCGCCGTCAGCGCCGACGCCCACCGCCCCGACGGCACCCGCCGCGCCTTGCGCGTCGGCCTCGGAGGCCCTGTCGGTTCCGGCAAGACCGCCACCGTGGCCGCCCTGTGCCGGGCGCTGCGCGACGAGCTCTCCCTCGCCGTCGTCACCAACGACATCTACACGCGCGAGGACGCCGACTTCCTGCTCCGCGAGGCGGTACTGCCCCCCGAGCGCATCAGCGCCGTGGAGACCGGCGCCTGCCCGCACACCGCGATCCGGGATGACATCTCCGCCAACCTCGAAGCGGTCGAGGACCTGGAGGAGGCGGTCGGCCCGCTGGACCTGATCCTGGTGGAGTCCGGCGGGGACAACCTCACCGCCACCTTCTCCAAAGGGCTCGTCGACGCGCAGATCTTCGTCATCGACGTGGCCGGCGGGGACGACATCCCGCGCAAGGGCGGGCCCGGCGTCAGCACCGCCGACCTGCTCGTCGTCAACAAGACCGACCTCGCGCCCTACGTCGGCTCCGACCTGGCGCGGATGGCGGCCGACGCCAAGGCGCAGCGCGGCGAACTGCCGGTCGTCTTCCAGTCGCTGCGCGGTGAGACCGGCGTGCGCGACGTCGCCGACTGGGTGCGTGCGCGGCTGGCCGCGTGGACGGCATGACCACGGCGGCCACGGCGACCGGGACGGTCCCGGCGACCGGAACGATTCCGGTGACAGGGATCATCCCGGCCACCGGGAAGAACGGAACACCCGGGACGGCCGGGGCGACCCGGACGGCCGGGATGGCCGGGATGGCCGGGACGACCGGTGTGTCCGTACGGGCCGGCGCGCGGATCCTCGCCCGGCCCGACGGGCGGGGCGGGACGGCCCTGCCCGTCCTGGACGGCGAGGGGCCGCTGGCACTGCGGCGCGTCCGGGCGAGCGGCGCCGAGGCCCACGTGATGCTCGTCGGCGCGATGAGCGGACCGCTGGGCGGCGACCACCTCACCGTGACGGCGGACGTGGCCGAAGGCGCCCGGCTGCGGGTCGGCTCGGCCGCCGCCACCCTCGCCCTGCCGGGACAGGCCAAGGGCGAGGCGTACTACGACGTCCGGCTGACCGTGGCGGACGGGGCCGAACTGCACTGGCTGCCCGAGCAGTTGATCTCCGTGCGGGGCAGCGACCTCACCGTCACCACGCACGTGGACCTCGCCGCGACCGCCCGGCTCGTGCTCCGTGAGGAACAGGTGCTCGGACGCGCCGGAGAGGAAGCGGGACGGCTCACCAGCCGTCTCACCGTCCGGATCGCCGGCCGGTGCGTCCTCGACCAGCAGCTGGCCTGCGGGCCCGGGGCGCCGGGCGGCTGGGACGGGCCGGCCGTGCTGGCGGGACACCGGGCCGTCGGCCAGGCCGTCGTCGTACGGCCCGCGTTCGCCGAGCACCCGCCGCCGGCGCGCATGACCGGCGACGGCGCGGCCGTGGTCCCGCTCGCCGGGCCCGCCGCGCTGGTCACCGCCGTCGCGCCGGACGCCCTGCGGCTCCGGCGCCTGCTGGACGAGGGCCTGCGCTCCCTGGACTGAGACCCGCCGATCGAACATGTTCTCCCGTTTATCGGATTGGCAAAGATCCTCTGCCGACCCTGTTCCCAGGGAACGCACAGCCGAGAGGATCCCCCCGTACCTTTCGAAAAACTGTGCGGGGAGGGCCGACTTGAGGAACAGGACACTGCGGCGCAGGGCGGGCGCGTTCGGCGCGGCCGGAGCGCTCGTCACCGCGACGCTGATAGCCGGCGCCGTCACGGCGCCCACGGCGAGCGCACGCCCGGCCGCGGACGCCCGGCACGGCCAGGACCGCGAGGCCCGCGGCGCCGCGATCGCCGCCGCCCGCGCCGCGCGGGCCGGGATCGACTGGCGGGACTGCCCCGCCGACTGGAACCTGCCCAAGCCCATCCAGTGCGGCTGGGTCACCGTGCCGCTCGACTACGCCAAGCCGTACGGCAAGCAGATCAAGCTCGCCGTCGACCGCATCGGCAACACCGGCACCAAGGACGAGCGGCAGGGCGCGCTCGTCTACAACCCGGGCGGCCCCGGCGGCTCCGGCCTGCGCTTTCCGGCCCGCGTCACCAACAAGAACGCCCTCTGGGCGAAGGTCGCCAAGGCATACGACTTCGTCGGCTTCGACCCGCGCGGCGTCGGCAAGTCCACGCCCATCTCCTGTGTCGACCCGCAGGAGTTCGTCAAGGCGCCCAAGATGGACCCGGTGCCCGGCTCCGAGGCCGACAAGCTCGCCCAGCGCAAGCTGGCCCGCGAGTACGCCGAGGGCTGCCACGAGCGCAGCGGCGAGATGCTGCCGCACATGACCACGCCGAACACCGCACGCGACCTCGACGTCATCCGCGCCGCGCTCGGCGAGAAGAAGCTCAACTACCTCGGCGTCTCCTACGGCACCTACCTCGGCGCGGTCTACGGCACCCTCTTCCCGGGCCACGTGCGCCGCATGGTCGTCGACAGCGTCGTCAACCCCTCCCGGGAGAAGATCTGGTACCAGGCCAACCTGGACCAGGACGTCGCCTTCGAGACCCGCTGGCGGGACTGGCAGGACTGGGTCGCGAAGAACGACGCCGTCTTCCACCTCGGGGACACCCGCGCCGAGGTCCAGGCCCAGTGGGAGAAGCTGCGCGCCACCGCCAAGAAGAACCCCATCGGCGGCGTCGTCGGCCCGGCCGAGCTGACCGGCTTCTTCCAGAGCGCCCCGTACTACGACTCCTCCTGGGTGCCGGTCGCCACCGTCTTCAGCAAGTACGTCGCCGGTGACACCCGGGCCCTCGTGGACGCCGCCGCCCCCGACCTGTCCGACACGGCGGGCAACGCCTCCTCGGAGAACGGCAACGCCGTCTACACGGCCGTCGAGTGCGCCGACGCCAAGTGGCCCACGAACTGGCAGACCTGGGACCGGGACAACACCCGGCTCCACCGCGACCACCCGTTCCTGACCTGGTCCAACGCCTGGATGAACCTGCCGTGCGCCACCTGGCCGGTCAAGCAGAACACCCCGCTGAACGTGAAGACCGGCAAGGGCCTGCCGCCGGTGCTGATCGTCCAGGCCGAGCGTGACGCGGCCACCCCGTACGAAGGCGCCGTCGAACTGCACCGGCGGTTCGAGGGCTCCCGCCTGATCACCGAGCGGGACGCCGGTTCCCACGGCGTCACCGGCCTGGCCAACCCGTGCATCAACGACCGGGTGGACACCTACCTGCTCACCGGCGAGGTGGGCAGCCGGGACGTGACCTGCGCCCCGCACGCCACGCCGAAGCCGTAACCGTAGCCGTAACCGCGGCGCGGTCCCGAGGAGCCGTGCCGCATCCCGTGATCTGTGACCGGCTGACCGTTTGTGATCGGAAAACCGCTTGAAACCGTTCGCAACCGCGCCGCCGGGCAGGCGGCCGTACGATCACTCGACGTCCGGGATCACCGACGCCATCGCCGGGCGACGCGCTATGCGCGT